>CAYXHU010000021.1:0-6922 GCA_964464675.1 uncultured Acidimicrobiia bacterium | reverse complement strand
TCACCAACCACTGCCCCTTCGGCGAGGCGGCCGTCAATCACCCCGAGGTCGTGTGTCGTCTCGACCAGGGAATCGTGCGCGGGCTCCTCGAGGCATCCGGCCGAGCTCCGCGTGCGACCGTGTCGCCTCACGAGGGCCCCGACGCGGCCTGCATCACCGAGGTCTGAGGCGGACCAAGCCGGCACGCACCGGTATCCTGCCGGGTCGATCACCTGCCGGGAGCATCCATGACCTCACACGACCCGTTCGGTGCACGAGTCACGCTCGACACCCCCGCCGGCGAGCGCACCATCTACCGTCTCGACGCCTTGCGCAGCATCGCCGACATCGACGCCATCCCGTACTCGGTCAAGGTCCTGCTCGAATCGGTGTTGCGGAACCACGACGGGAGGACCATCCGCGACGAGGATGTCCACGCCCTCGCATCGTACGACGCGTCCAAGGTCGCCGAGTCCGAGATCGCCTTCACACCGGGCCGGGTGGTACTCCAGGACTTCACCGGTGTCCCCGCCGTCGTCGACCTGGCGGCGATGCGGGCCGCCGTCGTCAGGATGACCGGGGACCCGGAGACGGCCCGGCTCGTCAACCCGCTGGTGCCCAGCGACCTCGTCATCGACCACTCGGTGCAGGTCGACGCGTTCAACTCCGGGATGGCCCTGCAGATCAACAGTGAGAAGGAGTTCGAACGCAACCGGGAACGCTACGAGTTCCTCAAGTGGGGACGGCGGGCGTTCGCCAACTTCCGGGTCGTGCCGCCTGCGACCGGCATCGTCCATCAGGTGAACCTCGAGTACCTGGCGCAGGTCGTCTGGGATCGGGACGGGGTGCTGTTCCCCGACAGCCTGGTGGGGACCGACAGCCACACCACGATGATCAACGGGCTCGGCGTCCTCGGATGGGGAGTCGGCGGCATCGAAGCCGAGGCCGCCATGGTGGGCCAGCCCATCTACATGCTGATCCCCGAGGTCCTCGGATTCCGGCTGACGGGCCGACTGGCGGAAGGCGCCACCGCCACCGACCTCGTGCTCCGGGTCACCGAGATGCTCCGCAGCCACGGCGTCGTCGGCAAGTTCGTCGAGTTCTTCGGGCCCGGCCTCGCCGAGATGCCGCTCGCCAATCGGGCAACCATCGCCAACATGGCTCCCGAGTACGGAGCCACGGTCGGCTTCTTCCCCGTCGACGAGCAGACCACCCGGTACCTGCGCCTCACCGGACGCACCGAGGCGCTCGTAGAGACCGTGGAGCAGTACTACCGGGCCCAGGGGATGTGGAGGGACGACACCCGGGAGATCACCTACTCGGCCGTGCTCGACCTCGACATGGGGTCGGTGACGCCGTCGCTGTCGGGCCCCCGCCGCCCGCAGGACCGCATCGAGCTCGACACGATGCAGTCCGCATGGCGGAAGGCCCTCGCCGAGGAAATCCGCGCCGAGCCGGCGGCGGCCCGCGAGGTGGAGTACGACGGGGAGACCTTCGATCTCACCCACGGCGACGTGGTCATCGCCGCCATCACGTCGTGCACGAACACATCGAACCCCGACGTGATGGTCGGAGCCGGCTTGGTGGCCCGCAAGGCGCGTCGGCGCGGGCTCACCCGCAAGCCGTGGGTGAAGACCTCGTTCGCCCCCGGCTCCAAGGTGGTCACCGAGTACCTCTCCACCGCCGGGCTCATGGAGGAACTCGAGCATGCCGGCTTCTACCTAGTCGGCTACGGATGCACCACCTGCATCGGCAACTCCGGGCCGCTGCCCCCTCCGATCAGCGAGGCGATCCACGAAGGCGGGCTCGTCGCTGCTTCGGTGCTGTCCGGAAACCGCAACTTCGAAGGGCGGATCTCCCCCGACGTGCGGGCCAACTACCTGGCCTCGCCGCCGCTGGTCGTGGCCTACGCCCTGGCCGGCACCGTCGACATCGACCTCACCAGCGACCCGATCGGGGTCGATGGCGACGGATCGCCCGTCTACCTGGCGGAAATCTGGCCGACCCAGGCGGAGATCGATGAGATCGTCTCCACCACGGTGTCCCGAGACCAGTTCGTCGAGCAGTACGGCTCGGTCTTCGAAGGCTCTCAGGAATGGCGGGCGATCGAGGTGGGAGGCGGCGACCTGTTCGACTGGGATGCCGACAGCACCTACGTCCAGGAGCCCCCGTTCTTCATGGACCTCTCCCCGGAGCCGAAGCCGATCAGTCCGATCGCCGGAGCCAGGGCGCTGCTGAAGCTGGGCGATTCGGTGACGACCGACCACATCAGCCCGGCGGGCTCGATCGCACCCGACTCCCCCGCCGGGCGGTTCCTCATCGACTCGGGGGTCACCCCGGCGATGTTCAACTCCTACGGGTCGCGCCGCGGCAACGACCGCGTGATGACGCGGGGCACCTTCGCCAACATCCGGATCCGCAACCAGCTGGCCGCCGGAACCGAAGGCGGGTTCACCACCGACTTCACGGACGGCACGGTGAAGACCGTCTACGACGCGGCGATGTCCTACCGGGACGCCGGAGTCCCGCTCGTCGTGCTCGCCGGCCGGGACTACGGGATGGGATCGTCCCGGGACTGGGCGGCGAAGGGCACGTTCCTGCTTGGGGTGCGCGCCGTGCTCGCCTCGTCGTACGAACGGATCCACCGCTCCAACCTGGTGATGATGGGCGTGCTCCCGCTCACGTTCCCCGAGGGCATGGGCGCCGACGACCTGGGCCTGGACGGCACCGAGGTCTTCGACGTCGCCGTGGACGACGACCTCACCCCCCGAGCGGAGGTCCCGGTGCGCGCCGCCAAGCCGGACGGCTCCGTGATCGAGTTCGCCGCCACCGCCAGGGTCGATACGCCGGTGGAGGTGGAGTACCTGCGTCACGGAGGCATCCTGCACATGGTGCTGCGGCGCATGGCCGCCGGGCACGGCGGGTGACCCGCGCGGCGCTCCGATCGCTCGCCGTACTGACCCTCATCGCGCTCGCAGCCTGCGCCGATTCGGCGCCGACCGGGACGTCGCAACCCACCACGACGACCGGCGACACCCCAGTGAGCTCCACGACGACGGCGACGACTGCGCCGCCCGGCACGACCACGATCCGCCCGCCCGAGCCGGAGGGAGCCATCGTCGGCGTCCAGCCGGCCGACGGGAACCGCGTCGTGTCCGGATCGGGCCGAGTCCCTGCCGTGAGCCCGATCGACGTGCCCCTCCCCGGGATCCCGGCCTGGGTGGTCGGCGTCACCGACGGCGAGGCCGCCGGCTGGGTGGTGGCTCTGGAGAACGGCGAAACCGTCACCGTCGCCTGGAGGAGCGGACAGGCGGTCGTGGAGACCACACCACTCCGGCTCGCCCCGCTGCAGCCCCCCAGGGCCATCGCCACCTCGCAGGGCCCTCTCCCGGTGGCCCCGGTGCACCCCACCGGCTCCCCCACCACCGAGGGCCTGACGGTCGGGGAGGACTCGTGGCACGTCACCGGCGACACCCGGCTGTGGGCCAACCTGGACGGCGCCGACTCCCTGGTGACCGAAGGCGTGCTCACCGACACGCGCATCGTCGCCTCACAGACGGGCCTGCTGGCCCTGCTCACGGACCCCACCGACCGGTACCCGCACGGCGTTCTCGGCGACATCGTCGAGGCAGGCGGCTTCGCGGTCGTCGATCGTGACACGGCGACGCGGTTCACCCTCCCCGAGCCGACCGTCATCGAGGGCCTGTCGCCGATGTGGGTGGACGCCGGCGGGGACGGGGTCGAGGAGATCCTGGTGACCCTCGCCGACCGCGAGGGAGGGGCTCGCCTCGCCCTGTTCGACGCCGGCGGCACGTTGATCTCCGAAGGCCCTTCGTTCGACCAGGGGTTCCGGTGGCGCCATCAGATCGGTGCGGCGCCCCTCGGCCCGAACGGGGAGTACGAGATCGTCTCGGTGGCGACCCCGCACCTCGGCGGAGTCGTCGAGTTCTCCAGGCTCGGTGAGGGCACCTTGGAGCTCGTCGCCTCGGTGCCCGGCCTCACCTCACACGTGCTGGGAAGCCGGGTGATCGACCTCGCGCTGATCGCCGATGCGGACGGCGACGGACTCCTCGAGGTGGTTGCGCCGACCCAGGATCTCACCGAGATCGGGGCGGCCCGGCGGACCGCCGATGGGGCAGAGATCGCCTGGGTGGTGCCGATGGGCGGCAGGCTCTGCACCAACCTCTTCGCCGTCGACGTCGCCGGCTCCCTGTGGATGGCGGGCGGCCGCGACGACGGCGTGCTGCGGATCTGGCCGGGACGCTGAGGCCGCGGCCCTGCGGGGTGTGGTCCTACGATCCGCTGGAGGGGTGAACCGCCAGCGGCCCGAAGGCGATCCTGAACGGATGCAGTCCGGCTCGAAACAGCCCCTCGGCCACGAACGGGTCCGACTCCATGAAGGCGCGGGCGGCCGGCTCGTCCTCGGCCTCGAGGACCACCACGGCCGGGCCCACCCAGTCCTGGCTCCGCCCTGCCATCAGCACCACCCCGGCCACGGCCGCTTCGTCGATGTAGCGGGCGTGACGGTTCGCAACCTCAAGATCCGCTTCGGTCCATGCCTCGGGTCCGGCCGCCAATTCGGGGCGGTCCCCGGGTTGGAAGTGGTACAGGAACTGACCCATCGCGGCGAGCAGGGTACCGACCTCAGGCCCTGCCCGGGGAACTCGGCCGTGCCCCTGCTGTCTGTGGACCCTCCGGGCCCACACTGGTCCACGCCTGCGGTACGGTTGCGCCCGTGAGCAGACACTCGGGCACCGGTACCAGACAGGACGATCCGCTCTACGGCCGGGGGGCACGCCGCCTCCGCCTCGGCGTACTCGCCGCGCTCGGGATCGCGGTCGTGCTCGTCGGGGTCCTCGCCTTCGGCTCGGATGGGGACGACGCCCCGGCCGGGACGACCGCGGCCGCGGCTCCCCGGGACGACGCAGCCTCCGAGCGCGCCCCCGACTTCACCGTGGAGCTGTTCGACGGCTCGGTCTTCGTCCTCTCCGACCACCTGGCGACCGACGGCCGGCCCGTGTTCCTCAACCTCTGGGCGTCCTGGTGCCCGCCGTGCCGGGCCGAGATGCCCGACCTCTCGGACGCGTCGCAACGCCATCCGGATGTGCTGTTCATCGGCGTGGCCGTCGAGGACGATGCGGCGGCCGCCCGGGCGTTCGCCGAGGCCATTCAGGTGGCGTACCCGGTCGGTGCCGACCTCGACGGCTCCGTGGACCGCGCCTACCCGGCGCCGGGCCTGCCGGCGACCTACCTCATCGACGGCGACGGCCTGCTGCGCCGGACGGTGTTCGGACAGGTCACCGGCGAGCAGGTCGAGGCCATGCTCGCCGAGGACTTCGGCGTCTGACGCTCCCGACCCTCCTAGACCGTCCAGTACGACGGTATGAGGATCACGGTGGTCAGCACGGTCGTCAGCGTCAGCGGAAGCCCCAGCCGGGCGTAGTCGGTGAACCGGTAGCCCCCGGGACCCCAGACCATCGTGTTGGTCTGGTACCCGATCGGCGTCAAGAACGACGCCGACGCGCCGATGGCCACCGCCACCGCGAAGGCGTGTGGATCTGCTCCGAGGTCGGCCGCGGTGGCCATCGCGATCGGGAACAGCAGGACCGCCGCCGCGTTGTTGGTGATCAGCTCGGTCAGGGCGACGGTGGCGAGCACGATCCCGGCCAGGACGGCCACGTGCCCGAATCCGTCGAGGGCGCCGACGACGCCGTCGGCGATGGTGGCGGCGAGGCCGGTCTTCTCGACGGCGGCACCGATCCCGAACGCCGATGCGATCAACAGCAGCACGTCGAGGTCGAGGGCGGCGCGCGCTTCGGCGGGGGTCAGCACTCCGAGCAGCACCACCGCGAAGGCGCCGACGAGCGAGGCGTCGAGGATGTCCACGAGCCCGGTGCCGGCCGAGACCACCACTGCAACCCCGATGGCGACGGCCAGCGGCCCCTTGGCGGAACGGGTCGGCTCAGCACCGTAGAGCCGGGACACGAGCAGGAAGTCGCTCCGATCGTGGTAGCGGGTCCGGAACGCCCGGTCGGAGATCAGCAGCAAGGTGTCTCCCACTCGGAGCCGCACGTCGCCGAGCTTGGCGTCGACCCGTTGGTCGGCGCGATGGATCGCCACCACGGCAGCGTGGTACGTGCTGCGGAAGCTGAGCTCCCGCAGCGTCCTGCCGACCAGAGGCGACGCCGAGCCGACCACGACCTCGTAGAAGGTCTGCTGGGTCACGTCGAACTGCTCGATCTGGTCCTGGGCCTCGGCGGTGAGGCCCCGGGTGTTGTGCAGGTCGACGACGTCGCCGGCCCGCCCGACGAAGCGAAGCCGGTCGCCGCCGCGCAGTTCGGTCTCGGGTGAGACGGGCGCCGTCACCCTGCCCTGGCGTTCCAGTTGCACCAGGAAGACACCGGAGAGGTGGCGAAGGTTGCCCTGCTCGACGGTCATGCCGTCGAGCATGCCGCCCGGGTCGACCCGCATGTCGACCACGAACTCCCGGACGTCGCCTTCGAGGTCCCGGCGGGCCGCCCTGCGCTTTGGGAGCACGACCGGTGCCGTGACGACGATGATCACGAGCCCCGCCACCGCCACCGGTGCCCCGATCTTGCCGATCTCGAAGAAGCCGAGGGGCTCGAGCCCGTGATCGTCGAGCAGCCCGGATACCACCAGGTTGGTCGAGGTCCCGATGACCGTGACCATGCCGCCGAGCACCGCGGCGAACGAGAGCGGCATCAGGAGCCTCGAGACCGAGCGGCCGCTGCGGATCGCCCAGCGGGAGACGGCCGGAACCAGGGCGGCGACGATCGGCGTGTTGTTGAGGAATGCGGATGCCCCCGCGGTCGGGGCCAGCAGCCGGGCGAGGCCGATCCGTTCCGATGAAGCGGGGCCCAGGACCCTGCCGACGATGGGGTTGAGGATCCCGGTCCGCTCGATTGCCCCGGCGAGGATGTAG
>CAYXHU010000020.1:0-11747 GCA_964464675.1 uncultured Acidimicrobiia bacterium | reverse complement strand
CGCGCTCACCGAGGACTTCCCGACCGACGACGACGGCAGGCCGACCATCGCGACACTGCGCGGCCTCGGCATCCTGAGACCCAAAGACGTGCCCGAGATCGAGGTCATCCTCGTGGAGGTCCCCCAGCCGGACGCCCCGTACGGCGTCAAGGGCGTCGGCGAGATCGGGCTCGTGCCGACCGCGGGCGCGGTCGCCGCGGCGCTCCACGACTTGGACGGCGTGTGGCGCTCCAGACTCCCCCTGCAGCCTCCGGCCGCCCGCTGAAGCCGGTTACGACACCGTCCGCCGGTACACCCGTACCGCCAGAGGTGCGAACACGGCGAGGATGCCCGCCGACCAGGCCAGGGCGAGGAACACCTGCCCGCCCACGGTGCGGCCCGCCTCGAGGGCTTCCGGTCCCAGCATCAGTCCCCGCAGCGCGTTGACCACCACCGTAATCGGCTGGTTCTCGGCGAACGCTCGCAGCCAATCGGGCATCGTCTGGGTGGGCACGAATACCGACGAGGCGAACACCAGCGGGAACACCGGCAGGAACACCGCCGACTGGGCCGCCTCGGGGTTCTTGACGGCCAGCCCGATCGCGGCCATGACCCAGGAGAGGGCGTAGGCGAACACCATCGCCACCAGCATCCCCGCCAGCATCCGGAACGGGTCGGTCTGCCACCGGAACCCGATCAGGAACCCGACGCTCATCATGAGGGTGATCACGAACCCGTTGCGGATCAGGTCGGACAGGGTGCGTCCGGCGAGCACCGCGGACCGCGCCATCGGCAGGGACCGGAACCGTTCGATGACGCCCTTACTGAGGTCCTCGGTGAGCCCGATCGCCGTCTGCCCGGCGCCGAAGGCCGCCACCTGGACCAGCAGGCCCGGGACGAGCCAGTTGATGTACTCGCCGCCTGCCGCCTCCGGCAACCCGCCGATGGCGCCGCCGAACACGTAGGTGAACAGCAGGAGGAACATCACGGGCTGGACCGTCGAGAAGAGCAGGACCTGGGGGAGCCGGACGTTGCGCAGCAGGTTGCGGCGCGTGATGACCAGCGTGTCCTTGACGGCGTGAGAGAGCGACATCCGGACGTGCGATGGGGCGGCGTCGGTCAGCGTGGTCATCGGCCTCTCCTCGTCCTGCGGCCGCGGCGCCCCGGTGCGCCGTTGCCGTCGCCGGTGGTGATGTCCTCTGCGACGTGTCCGGTGAGCGTCAGGAACACGTCGTCGAGCGTGGGCTTCCGCAGGGTGATGTCGCCGGGGACGATCCGCGCCTCGTCGAGGCGCCGCACCGCCTCGGTGAGCGTCCTGGCCCCCTCGGGCGCCTGGATGGTGATCCGCTTCGAGGCCGGCTCGAAGGTGGGGGAGTCCCCTCCCACTGAGGCCAGGACCTCGAGGGTCCGATCCTTGAGGGCGTCGTCGACGGTCAGTTCGACCACAGACCCGCCCACCTTGTCCTTGAGCTCCCCCGGAGTCCCCTCGGCGATGAGGCGGCCCTGGTCGATTACCCCGATGCGGGATGCCAGCTGATCGGCCTCGTCGAGGTACTGGGTGGTCAGCAGGATCGTGGTGCCAGACTCGACGAGATCCTCGATGAGGTCCCACAGGTCGATCCTGCTGCGAGGGTCGATTCCCGTCGTGGGCTCGTCGAGGAAGAGCACCTCGGGCCGGCCCACCATGGAGGCTGCCACGTCGAGACGGCGCCGCATGCCCCCCGAGTAGGTCCTCACCGGACGGTCGGCCGCGTCGGTCAGGTGGATCGCCTCCAGCACCTCGGCGGCTCGCCGTCGTGCCTCTTGGGCGGAGAGGTCGTAGAGGCGGGCGACCATCTCGACGTTCTCCCGCCCGGTGAGGTAGTCGTCCACCGCGGCGAACTGGCCGGCGAGGCCGAGCTTCGTTCGGGCGGTTGCCGGGTCGCGGAGCACGTCCACCCCGGCCACCCAGGCGCCGCCGGCATCCGGGCGCAGCAAGGTGGTGAGCACCCTGATCAGCGTGGTCTTCCCCGCACCGTTCGGCCCGAGCAGCCCGTAGATGACGCCCGGCTCGAACTCGAAGCTCACCCGGTCGAGGGCGGTGACCTGCCCGAACGTCCTGGTGACCTCTTCGGTGCGGACGATCGGTCCGTCCACGGATGGGTTCCTTTCGATGAGAGCGGGCCACGATGGCCCAATTCGGGGCGCTGCGCAAGGCGGCGGCCGGCTATGCCGGTTCGGGGGGCAGCTCCCGATGCAGCGACCGCTCGACTTCGGCCAGGGCGTCCACGTACGAGTCGAGGTCCTCACGCAGCCGGCGCACCTCTTCGGAGTGAGAGGCGAGACCGCCGGGCGCGGTCGATCCCAGCGCGAACGACGCCATCTTCACCCCGAGCGTCTCGATGCCGGTGATCGTCGCCGAGATGCGGGCGAGGGTCTCGTCGCGGCGGCCTCCGATGGACTCCACTTCTTCGAGTTGCTCTGCGAGCTCCTCGGCGACGGGCGATCCGGCCGGCAGGGATCCGAGCCGCATCCTCAGGCGCTCCTCGTCCACCGACCGGAGGAACACCGCGGCTCGCTGCGACCAGACCACCGAGTCGTAGAGACGCCGCAGGGCCTCGGTGACCCGGGTCCGCATCCCGCCGAAGTCGTCCCGGTCGGGCAGGTCGCCCACCGCCGATTCGAAGCGGTCCCTGGCTCGCAGTGCGGCCGTCATGTAGCGGAGATGCTCGGCGTCCAGGACGCCGAGATCGCGGTCGAACTGGGGGGCCAGCAGCGAGGAGACGAGTTTCGGGTCGCGCAGGTGGAGCACGACGGAGGTGAGCCAGGCCGTCACGCCCGCGCCGACCACCCAGGGGAGGGCGATGCCGGCCACGAGGCCGAGCGCGGCGAGGGCGCCGCCGGAGACGATCCCGGCCGGCGACAGGGTCGCCTTGGCGAGCAGGGCTCCCCGGCGCATCCGGGGATTCCAGCGGAGCATGTCTGCGAGTCCCATCAGAAGTTCGAGATCACCTGCTCGAAGACCTGCTCGATGGTGAGCGGGTCGGTGGCCGTGTACAGCTTCGCCTGCGACGCCTCCGCAATCGCCCGCAGCGCCTCGGCGTCGGCGTCGGCGCCGTAGGCGACCGGGAACACCCGAACGACGTCCCGCTCCGAGGACGAGAGGAACCGCAGCAGCGGCTCGAGCTCGCACCCGTCGTCGTAGTCGTCGCACATCCCGTCGCTCAGCAAGAGGACGGCGTTGATCTTCGTGGTGTCGAACGTCTCGCGGATCGTGGTCACCGCCGCCCTCGTCGTGTCGTAGAGGCCGGTGCCGCCGTCGGCGATCAATGCAGGCACGACGCGCTCGATGTCGTCGCGTACCTCGCTGAGCGGCCCGATCGGCACCACGGCGAGATGGTCGATGTCTCCGTCGAGGAGGGTCGAGAAGATCCACAACCCGACCTCGTCTTCGGGCTTGAACTGGTCCAGCGTGGCGAGCACCGCCTGCTTGGCGAGGTCCAGCTTGGTGTAGCCCTCGCCGCCGAGGTCACCCATGGACCCGCTCACGTCGAAGACGATGAGGACGCGTGCCGTCTTCCGGTAGGTTTCCCAAGAGTCCACGAGGGCCGCCAGCACGGCGGGCTCGGGAACCTCGAGCTCGGTCTTCGGCTGCGTCGGGTTGAGCCCGTTGGATGCCGAGATCGGCTCGCCGATCGGGACGGCCGGGTTGCCGGGCCGGAACCCGAAGTCGAGCGCCTTCGCCTGGTTCTCCGGGTCGTCGACGACGAAGTCGACGAACCGCAACGCTGCGGTGCGCTGCGTGTCGCTCACCCACGGTGCATCGACGACGTAGGCCGGGTTGTCGGAGAACAGCGTGCCTTCCTTCGGGTAGATCGCGACGAGTGGGACGTTCGGAGGCGTGGGGTTCTCCAGCCCCTGATCGGCGGGGTCACCGCGGTTGTACGCGATCACGCTGACCTCTTCTACGGCGACGGCCGAAGCGTAGGTGAGGGGTCGTCCGTTGAGGTCCTCGCGCAGCATGTTGTCGAGGAACGTGAGGGTCGTGTCCCCGTAGTGGACGGTGGCGGCCTCGACACCGGTGACGAAGTCCCGCACGCCGGCGGAGCCGACGTCGTCGAGCGTCAGTCCGCTGACCTTGCCGGTCCCGGCGTAGTAGATCGCGATCGTGGCGGACAACCCCGAGGTGGAGTAGTTGGGGTTGGTCTTGCCCAGCCGGAAGGGGCCCCACTCGGGGTGTCCGTAGTCCGCCCACCCTTCCTCACTCTCGGCGAGCATGAGGACGTCCGACCATCCGATGTCGGCCTCCGGCCAGCCGAGCGCCTCGGCCATCGGCCGGGGCATTGCCAGCACGAGCGGTGTCAGCATGATCCGCTCGAAGTCGCCGACGATGTCGCCCATCCCGGCCTGGGCGCGGCGGTGGTTGACGACCGCCCCCCAGGCACTCGACGCCGGGCTCCACACCACCGGGGGCGGTGCCGGGTCACCCCGTTCGGGCCAGTTCTCGGCGAGCAGGCTCGTCGCCTTCCCGGACGCCACCCGGTACACGACCACCCGCACGCAGGTGCCGTCCACCTCCGGGTTCGTCGCGTTGAAGGAGTCGGCGAGATCGGTGAGCAGGGTCACCTTCTCCGAGGAGACGGCCGCAGGCACCTCGACGCAATCCTCGGGAACGGCGGTGGTGGCGCTCCCGGCGCTGCCGTTGGCGTCGTCGTTCGCGGTGCACGATCCCACCAGGGCGAGCAAGCCGAAGGCGATCACGACGATGCCGGCAGTGAGCCCGAGGATTGCGCTGCGCTGGTTCATGGCCGCTCCTTCCGCTACTCCAGATCGATCCACGCCTCGATCAACGCCGCTCGCCGGGCCTCATCGAGAGGAGGTGCCGGCGTCCCCGGGTCGCCGAGTCCCTCGGGGAGTTCGCCGGCTCCGCTCACCGGCCGCAACCCCGCCGCGGCCACGACCTCTTGTAGATCCGATTCCAGCAGACGGGCGATGAGCCGTTCTGCCTTGCCCCCTGCTCCGGAGGCGACGAACTCGACCCACGGTCCCGGGTCCGGGTAGTAGACCTCGAACCGTCCGCCCCGTCCGAGCACGTTGTCGAACTGGGCGGCCACGGCAACTTCGGTGGCGACGGCGGCGTCGGCCCGCGAGTCGCCGAACTGGGCCATCTCGAGCAGCAGGGCCCCATCGTCGTCGGATCGCAGCCTGAGGCTGTCGGCGAGCCCCTGCGGGATGCCGGCGTCCGCCAGCACCGACCAGGCGGCGAGTGCGGCTTCGGTGCGTGTCGGGTCGGCGAGCCCCAGCTTGAAGGAGCCCCAGCCGTCGTCACCGCCGATCTCCGCCCAGGTTCGGCCGAACGCCGACGTCAGGCACGACGTGTCGATCTCCCCCGTTCCGCAGGACGCACCGAGCACGAGGGCCCGTTCCCGCCACATGACGATCACCACCGGGGAACGCCCCACCACCGGACCCGGTTCGAGGGTGTCGGGGAGATCGGCGGCTGCGGCGAGCACTACGGCGCCGGCGGGTGCCGATCCTTCCGGCTCGAGCCGGACCACGCTCGTGCCGAGCGACCCGGCGAGCTCTCCACACACCCGCTCGAGAGCGATGGGGCAGGCCAGAACGGGGAGGTCGCCGGCCGCGGGGGAGGCCGTCGTGCCCGGGTCGCCGTCTTCGCCTCCCCGGCCGACGAGCCACCCGGCCAGCAGCACGGCCCCGCCGATGCAGACGGCGACGAGCGCGGCCCGCCAGCCGCTCATCGGGCACTCTCGACGATCACGAGACGGATCGTAGCCTCGCGGCCCCCCGGGTCACGGGGGACCTGCGAATCGGAGGTGGACGCTCCCCAGGCGAAGTCGCCGCTCATGGACTCACGCCCGAGATCCGAGACCGGGGCGAATGCTGTGCCGACCGGTGGCCCGCGGGCTGCGCTGGTCGGTCCGACGCCGGCGGAGCATGGGTGCGGGATGCTACAACCCGGCGGCGCCCGCCCCCACCCGGTCCAGGACGGCGGCGGGATCCATGCCCACCATCGTCGGGTTGAGCTGCTCGACGATGTCCCGGCTTCCCAGCTGCACCGCCAGGGGCTCGGGGAGCTCCGTGCCGGCCGGATCCTTCACGATGACCCCGATCGGCGGGGCCTCGATGTCCGGCGATGGGCGGGTGACCATCGCGACGTGACCGGTTCGCAGGCGGAGGAAGGCACCTGGGGGGTACACCCCCATCATGTGGATGAAGGCGAGGACGAAGTCGGGGTCGTAGGCGGAGCCGGAGGCCGACAGGAGGATGTTGAGGGCGTGTGCCGGGGGCTCGGCCCGCTTGTAGGACCGGCGCGTCGTGATCGCGTCGTACGTGTCGGTGACCGCCACGAGCCGGCTGAAGAAGTGCATGGGACCGCTGTGGTGATGGTGATTGCCCTCGTGGGTGTGGTCGTCGTAGATGAGCCTCGGGTAGCCGGATCCGTCGTAGCGGGCGTGATGCTCGAATGCGACGGCTGCCGTCACCTCCATTCCGGGCTCGGCCGAGGCGAGGATGGCCTCGGCGCCCAGCTGGGGATGCCGCCTGATCTCTTTCCACTGCTCCTCGTCGAGCCTCCCCGGGTGCTGGAGGATGGCCGTGGACACCCCCACCTTGCCGATGTCGTGCAGCAACGCGCCGGTGCCGAGCAGCACGAGGTCTTCGTTCGGCAGGCCGGCGACCCGGCCCAGGGCGAGCGACAGGATGCAGGTGTTCACGGAGTGGTAGAAGGTGTACTCGTGGTGGCTCTTCACCGAGGCCAGCAACAGCGCGGCGCTGGGTTGCGAGAGGGTGCGCTCCAGCAGGGTGCGGACGGCGGACACCGCTCCGCCCATGTTGATGCCCCGCCCTGCCTGGAAGGAGGCTCCGGCGCTGCGCAGCAGGTCCAGTGACGCGGTGTAGGAAGCCCGGAGCCCCGCCGTCTCCGATCCTGCCAGGTCGTCCCTGGCCCAGGGGGACTCGTTGACGACGACGGAACGGCCGGGCATGGCGACGGTTCCCAAGCCGGCGACGATGCCGATCAGGACGACCGCGTCGTCGGGCGCGACCGGGGCGGTGAAGGCGATCGACTCGATGCCCTGTGATTCGAGGTCGCGGATGAGCCCGTTGAATTCGAGGGACAGTCCGGCGAGGACGTTGCGGTCCAGGTACAAGGTGTCGCCGGCGACGGTGACGACGACCTGGCCCGCCTCACCGCACAGGCGGTCCGCTGCCTCGGCGAATTCCCGGCATGCCGTCTCGGTGAGCCGGTGCTCTCTGCCGTAGAGCCGCATGTGGCTGGCAGCCCGCCGCAGTGCGGTCATCGCGGCCCGCGGAATCTGTTCGTTCATGATGTTCCCTTCAGCGCGGCCCGGGCAGCCGACCGGAGGACCCGCGTCGTGCCGGTGACCGCGATCTGCACCGAGGCACAACGTCGGAGCACCTCTCGTGCGCTCGGGGTGGTGCGTGCCGAGAGTGTTTCGATGATCTTCAGCTTCTCGTCGAGTTCGCCGTCGCCGGAGAGGCGTGCGTGGAGCGCCTCGTCCACAGAGGTGTCCCGGGGGCTTCGCAGCAAGAAGAGCGCATGGCGGCGGACCGACACATCGGGATCGTCCAGGCCGTCGATCAGCGTGGGCACGGCGGCTTCGCCTTGGAGAGCGAAGAGCGCACGGAGTGCCTCACGGCGCACTCGCGGCTCGCGGTGGGCCAGCGCGTCGCGCAGCCGCCGGGCGATCTCCGGGCGCCCAGAGCGGCCGAGGATGACGACGACGTTGCGGACCACGTACCACCGGTCGTCGTCGAGGTGCTTCAGCAGTGGCTTCGGGTTGTGGGCCGCGGCCGCTGCCAGGGATTCGATCAGGCCCTTGCGGCGGCCCCTGTCTTGTTCCTGTCCGAGGCGTTCGACGAGGGCGTCGGTTGCGAACAGCGGTGTGATCTCGCGGATGACCTCGGCGGCGGGCGACGGGTCGGTGAGCATCTCGGTGAGCGCGGCCACGAACTCCTTGTCGAGATGGGTAGTGAGGGCGCGCCGCAGGGTCGCGTCGCGTTCCTTTCCATGTGGATCGCACGCCGCGATTCCCCACGACGCCGCCTCTGCGAGGTTCCTCGACCTGATGGCGGTGGCGACCTGTTGGGCCCACATCCGCGAGATGCGCTGGAACGAGGCCTCGTCGTCGGTGACCGCCAGGAGCCCGCGCGTGAGGTTGGCCGCAGTCGTGCGGTGCTGCCGGGGGCCGGGCAGCGCGCCTCTCAGCCGTCCGATCGGGCCGGTGGTGTCCAGGGATTCCCGTTCGGATCGCAGCACGGCGGCGATGCGGCTCATGACCATCTGCTGGGGGCTGAGGTCGGGTTCACCGTCGAGGAACTCGATCAGCTCGACGTGGCGCGCTCCGCTCTGCTCGGCGGCGATCCGGGCGTAGTCGACGAGGAGCGGGTGGATGTCGGGCGCCTTGTCGGCGATGGCACCGAGCTCGTGCCCTGCGAACTGGTCGAGGAACATGAGGCATTCGGCGCGGTCCCGCTCGGTGAGGAACTCCCGGAGCAGCCGCGCCTGGTACTCGGTGGGAAGATGGAAGAAGGCGTCCACGTAGGCGTGGACCACCTCCTCGCGGCCCCAGTGGTCGTCCGGATCCAGGAGGTCGTAGGTGGCGAGGTACTCCTCGAGGAACTGGGTCGCGGCGTGGTTCGGGTCGCCGGCTTCCTCCATGATGCGCGAGACGAACGCCTCCGGATCCTCGGAGGTGCTCACCCGCCACTTGCGGTCGCGGGAGTCGGCGTCGTCGTCGAGTTCGGCGTCCTCGTCGGGCTCGAGGAGACCATGGCCCAGCAGGCTGATCGTCTTCACTCCGCGCGCGGCGAGGCCTTCCGCGGCCGCATCGTCGCCGTCCGGCTCTGAGGCCAGCACTCGGAACAGCTCGCGTAGGTCGTCGGCGCTCGGCGGCTCGACGATCGCCACCGCCGAGACCCCGTGGGCGAACAACGTGGCGGCGAGCCGTCCGGCCGCTTCTCGATCGGAAGGGACGGCCCCTTCCTTCGTGCGGAACTCGCCCGGGCCGACCCCGACCGCCCAGGGTGAGCGGGGCGGGTTCCCGAGCACGGCGACGGCCCGCTGGAATGCCTGGTTGGTGCGGGGATCCGCGTAGAGGTTCGCCGCCGTCCAGGCGACCGACAGCGCTTCGACGAGCTCCGCCTCGTCGCCGCGGGAGCGCGGTGCCTCGCTGCCGTGTGAGGCGTGGTGGCGCGGCGCGTCCTCCGGCGGAAGAACGGCGTCGGGTTCGGTCAACGCGAGGTCGTCCCGTGTCAACCAGGTCTCCAATGGGTCGCGGGCTTCGCGTCCCTATCGGCAGGTGTCGCCATCGTGTTGAGGGAAGGTGCCCGGCTCGGCTCCCGCCGTGACGTCGCCGGCGGGCACGGCCCATCACCGCATCGATGGCCTCATCCGGTGACGGGTGGCGTACGGACCGGCGTCGGCGTTCATGCGAAGCTCGCTACCAGGAGCGTTCCCACGGTCAGGAGGCCCACGACGACGCCCAGGTTGAGGAGACCGTCCCGTTCCCGGTCGAACATCCCGTTTCGGCTGAAGTAGGCAGCGTCGAGGAGCCCGAGGAAGACGAGCATTCCGCCCGACACCAGCGCAAGGCTCTCTCCCAGGGGCTCATCGAGCACCAGCAGCACGGCCGAGGCGACCAGGATCACTGCGAGGGCGCTGTCGGAGACGACGAACGGTGCCCTGTGGTCGTCGCGGCTGCCGGGCATCCACCGTTCGTCGCGGTGGCTGCGGAACCAGCTCACCCAGAACCAGGCGAATCCGAACGCGGTGATCACCTGGAGCGTTGCGACGACCCAGATCCAGGCGGCGTCGGTCATGCGGAGGCCGCCGCTGAGAATGCGAGGGCCCGGGATCCGAACAGCTCGACGAGCGCGACGGTGTCGCAATCCTCCACGAAGAGCCGCCCGTCACGAACGGTGAGGGAGTCGGGGAGTTCGGGCGCCATGGCAGCCTCCATTGGGAATCTCCGCGTCGGCAAGCCTATCCGTGGGTGCCCTGCCGCCGTGTGCCGCAGGTACCGTGGCGGCCGTGTTGGAGGCACTCGGCAGCGGGATCGCGGCCGGCTACGGGATCGCCGTGCCGGTGGGGGCCATTGCCGTGTTGATCGTCGGCGCCGCGGTCCGGGACGGGTTCGCGGTAGGGGCGGCCGCCGGCGCAGGGGCGGCCACCGCCGATCTCGTGTACGCGTTGATCGCCGCGTTCGCCGGTTCGGCCGCCTCGGGGCTGCTCGAGGGCAAGGAACGGGGGGTCGGCTTGGCGAGCGCCGCAGTGCTGCTGGCGATCGCCGTGCACGGATTGTGGTCGCTGCGGGGGAGATCGGCCGCGGGGCAGCCCGCTCCCGGGCGCACTGCGCCGGCGGCGACGTATCTCCGGTTCGTGGTGCTGACGATCGTCAACCCGCTCACCGTCGTCTACTTCTCCTCGCTGGTGGTCGGCCTGAGGCTCGAGTGGTCGCTTGCCGCCGGTGCCGTGTTCGCCGTCGGCGCCTTCTTCGCTTCGCTCTCCTGGCAGCTCATGTTGGCCACAGCGGGCGCGGTGGGCCGGCACCGCCTCGGCGCCCGCTTCCGCACGGCCGCCGTGGTGGTCGGGAACGTGGTGGTGCTCGGCTTCGCGGCGGCGATCGTCGTACGGTCGCTCTAGGAGCCGCCCGGGTGGGGAGAGCGCAGCGAGCGCCATCTGTCCGACTCCCGGACGAAGGGGCAGGGTTCGGCCGGATCAGACGAAGCAGCGGGCGAAGCCCGCTCCCTATTTGGTGGGCCTCCCGGCTCAGCTGCTGTGGATCTCGATCACGTCGCCGTCGGCGACGACGTGATCTCGTCCCACCTGCTGGCCGTCGAAGGATCCTGCGCCCCACAGCCGGGCATATCTGAAGCCGGCGGCGACGTCCTTGTGCACCAGCGTGGCCACGTCGAGCACCGTCTCGCCGCGGCGCACGGTGAACGGCCGTCCCATGTCGGCCGGCTTGCCCGGCACCTTGGTGTAGACCCGGACGACACCGAGGCGCTCGAAGAGGACGGGCCCGATGCCCTCGAGGCCCTCTCCGGTCTCTGCGGAGACGGCCAGGACGGGGAACTCGAGCCCGGTGAGGTCGAGGAACGCCTCGATCTCGGCAGTTCGGTCCTCGAGGGCATCGACCTTGTTGACGAGGGTGATCGTCGGCAGGCGGGTGGTGAACGGGTCGAACTCGCCGTGGCCTTCGGCGGTGTCGTCGGCAGGCCATCCGGTCGTGAGGACCACCTTGCGCTCGGCGAGCAACTCGCGCACGGCGAGGACCCGTTCCAGGCATCCCGCCTCGCAGAGGTCGACGACGAGCAGGCACCCGTCGGCAGGCTGCAGCGCGTTGCCGATCCAGGGGATCGGGTGCTCCGTCGAGA
Organism: uncultured Acidimicrobiia bacterium; assembly: GCA_964464675.1. Classification (GTDB taxonomy): domain Bacteria; phylum Actinomycetota; class Acidimicrobiia; order Spongiisociales; family UBA11373; genus CAYXHU01. The sequence goes on along the minus strand of CAYXHU010000020.1, from coordinate 371 downwards.
TGGAGGGGAGGTCGATGAGCTGCACGGCGACGTCTTCGTGGGGGAGCATCCCGGGGAGCGGCCACTGGGTGGCGAAGGGGTACGGGCCGGTCTCGGCATGGGAGCCGGTGAGCCGGGCATGCAGCATCGACTTGCCGCTGTTCGGGGGGCCGACGAGGGCGACCTGGCCGGCGCCTTCCGGCCTGATCACCGTGGCCGGCCCCCCGCGGGCCCCGGCCTTCTTGGCGGTGGCCAGTTCCTCGGTGAGGTCCTTTATGCGGGTCTTGATGTCGGCCCGCAGATGTTCGGTCCCCTTGTGCTTGGGGATCGTCCGGAGCATCTCGTTGAGGCCCGCCAGGCGGTCGCGTGGCTCGGTGGCGCTCTTGTAGGCG
>CAYXHU010000019.1:0-11881 GCA_964464675.1 uncultured Acidimicrobiia bacterium | reverse complement strand
ATGAGGCGCCCCACGACCAGGCCGCCCCAGAAGACCGAGTTGAGCACGCGGGCGGTGGTCTGGCCGCCGATCTCGAGCTCCTCGGCGTAGGAGAAGATCCAGCCTCCGAACGCCAGCTCGCCGCCGACGTGCATGAAGAATAGGGCGGCCATCAGGACGAGGAAGAACCCGTAGCGGCGGACCACGGTCGGTCCGTCTCCGCCGCCGTCGGCGGCGGACGGAGCGTCCGGGTCGGGCACGCGCGTGAGCCAGAGCGCCACCGGCACCATCAACGCCGCGAACGCCCAGAAGGTGGTCGTTGCGTCGTCGGTGGCCACTGCGAACCGGTCCACGATCAGCGGGCACAGGAACGCACCGATCCCGAACGACAGGTGGAGGGCGTTCATGTAGGGCGGGACGTCCTTGCGGAACAGCCAGACCAGCAGCGTGTTGCCGCCCACGTCGATGAGCCCGATCGACACCCCGATGAGGGCGAACACGATCGACAGCAGCCACACGGATCCGAGGGTCGGCACGGTGGCCGTGAAGGCAGCCATCGCGATCAAGGCCGTGGCGAGGATCGTATTGCCCCGGAGCCGCCCGTAGAGTCGGCCCGCCAGCAACGAGCCGCTGATGTAGCCGAGCCCGTTGGCGGTGAACAGGATGCTGATGGTCTCGGTGGTGGATCCGGTCTGTTCGGAGAGCGCGTCCAGCGTCGGCCCGATCGAGGCCAGCATTATGCCCTCGAACAGGATCGTCGCGTAGTAGACGAAGGCGAGCCGCCGCTTGCGTTCGATGGGCAGCCGGGACGGCACGAGCGCGGTCATCCGCTTCCCCGCGTCCACCCCGGATCGAGGCGTGCCTTGGACGTCAGCGGACCGCCGTCATCTTGTCGTACAGGGCTCCGGCGTTGTTCTGCTGGATGTGCTCCATCATGTATCCCTGGCCGACGTCCACGGGGTACCGATCGGCGAAGCTCACGTTGGCGACCGTCTCCTCCCGCGACCATCCCTTGGCGACCGCGTCGGCCACCGCGGCGACCCAATCGAGCAGGTTGGCCCGCTGCACGTCGAGGTACTGCTTGGTGGTCACCGGCCCGTGCCCCGGGACGATGTGGTCGATGTCCAGGGTCCGGATTCGCTCCAGCGCCTCCAGCCAGCCGTCCACGTCCGAGGTGTACAGCCAGGTCTGGCACTCGCTGAAGATCGTGTCTCCGGTGAAGACCACCCGCTCCTGGGGCACGTAGACGGCGAGCTGCCCGGGAGTGTGCCCCGGGGTGTGGAGCAGTTCAAAGGTGTGGCTGCCGACCCGCAACGTCACGTCGCCGGTGAACACGATCTCGGGACGGTTCGGGTCCTCGAAGTACACGTCGCGGTCGGGGAAGATCGCAGCGCCTTCCGGGTCGTCGGTGGGGATCGCCTCGGCCGCGTAGGCGAACGGGTCGAGCTCCGGGGACACGGTCATGAAGTTGTCGTCGACGCCCTTGTGGGCGATGACCGGAAAGCCGCCCTTGAAGTAGTAGTTGCCGAAGATGTGATCGACGTGGTGCTCGGTGTTGATCACGTACCGGATCGGGCCGTGCTCCTCTGCCTTCGCGCGCAACTCCACCGCCTTGGTGGGCAGCTGCGGGGTGTCGATGACGACGACGCCGTCGGAGGTGACCACGAAGCTTGGGTTGCACCCGCGGATCGCGGTGTCGGTGTACACGTTCTTCGTCACGTTCTGCAGGGCCACCTGTGGCCTCCCTTTCCCTGTGCGTACTTGGTTCGTGCCGGCGCCGCCGGGCTCACTGAGTCGCCGTCAGCCCTCCGTCGATCGTGAGGATCTGCCCGGTGACGAACGCCGATGCCTCGGATGCGAACAGCAGGACCGGACCGAGCAGATCCTGTGGGGTGCCGACCCGCCCGAGCGGGATCCGGCTCACCACTCCGGCCTTGAAGTCCGGATCGTCGAGCAGCATCGCCACCTGCGGGGTGTCCACGAAGGTCGGAGCGATGGCGTTGACGGTGATGTTGTGCTTGGCCCACTCGGTGGCCCATTGGCGGGTGAGCGAGTCGATGGCCCCCTTGGCGGCCACGTAGGCGGAGTATCCGGCGTTGATGCCGAGCTGGCCGCGGACCGAGGAGATGTTGATCACCTTGCCGCCCCGGCCGCCTTCGATCATGGCCCGCACCGCGGCCTGGGTGGCCAAGACGGTGGTGCGCAGGTTGAGATCGAAGATCCAGTCCCACTCCGGGACCGGGTACTCCTGGGCGTCGAACAGCACGTTGCCCGCCCCGCCCCCGATGGCGTTCAGGATGATGTCGAGACGGCCGAAGTGGTCCACGACCTCGGCGACCGCCCGGTCGGCGCCCTCCTTCTGGGTGAGGTCGGCGGCGACGGGGAGCGGGTGCTTCCCCTCACGCTCGGCGAGCTCGCAGGACTCCTTGAGGCTCGATCCGGAGCGATCCACGATCGCCACCTCTGCACCGGCTTCGCACATCCCGGCGGCCAGGACCCTTCCGATGCCGCCGCCCCCGCCGGCGACCATGGCGACCTTCTCACGGAGACCGAACAGATCTGTGTAGCTCATCTCCAGTCCTTCCCGGGGCTGCGTGTCGGCACGTACCCCTTTCTAGCGGTTCGCCAGGAGCGCCCGGATGGCGGCAGCGGTCTTGGACACCGACAGCCCGTACTTCTCTAGCAATGCGTCATCGGGTCCCGACTCGCCGAACGTGTCCGCGAGCCCGAGGCGCTTCACCGGCACCGGATGGCGGTCGGCGAGCGTCTCGGCGACCGCACCGCCCAGGCCGCCGATGATCGTGTGCTCCTCGGCGGTGATCACGAACCCGGTCGCCTTGGCGGCCGCGACGATCCCGTCCTCGTCGAGCGGCTTGATGGTGGGGACGTGCACGACCTTGAGATCGATCCCCTCGGCGGCGAGCAGTTCCGCGGCCTCGTAGACCCGCGTCGAGTGCACGCCGGTGGAGAACACCGTGGCGGCGTCTCCATCCCGGATCAGCGTGGATTTCCCCAGCTCGAAGCGGTACGAGTCGTCGAACAGGGCGGCGGAGCCCTCCCGGGTGAGCCTGAGGTAGACGGGTCCGTCGTGATCGACGGCCGCCTTCACCGCCTGCTTGGTCTCCACCTCGTCGGCGGGGCAGATGGTGACCATGTTGGCCATGGCGCGCATGATCGCCACGTCGTCGAAGATCAGGTGGGTCTTCCCGGTCATCCCGGCCAGCAACCCGGCGTAGCCCCCGGTGATCTTCACCGGCAGCTTCGGCTGGGCGATGAGCACGCGGACCGAGTCGAGTGCCCGGGCGACGGCGAAGCAGGCGAACGTGGACACGAAGGGGATCAGCCCGACGGTCGCCATCCCCGCAGCGGCCCCGAGCAGGTTCTGCTCGGCGATCCCCATCTGGTAGAAGCGGTCGGGATGGGCCGCTTCGAAGATGTCGGCCCGCGTGGAGGAGCCGAGGTCGCCGTCGAGCACGACGATCCTGGGGTCGGTCTCGCCGAGCTCGGCGACCGCTTCCCCGAAGGCCACGCGGAGCGCCTTGCTGGGTGGCAGCGTCACGATCCACCTCCCTCTGCGGGTGCTTCGCCGAGTTCGCGCAGCGCGATCTCGAGCTCCTCGGGGGTGGGTACCCGGCTGTGCCACTTGTAGTCGTTCTCCATGTACGAGACGCCTTTGCCTTTGACGGTGTGGGCGATGACGGCGGTGGGCCGCCCCCGGCGCTCGCCGGCCGCCTCTAGCGTGGTGAGGATGTCGGGGATCGAGTGCCCGTCCATCTCGAACACCTCCCACCCGAACGCCGACCAGCGATCGACGAGCTGGCTGCCGGTGTACGGGGGGAGCCTGACGTCCACGGTGTCGCCGTGCCACCCGAACTGCTGCAGCTTGTTGTGGTCGACGATGGCGACCAGGTTGTCGAGGCCGTAGCGCTCCGAGACGTGGGCGCCTTCCCAGACGACACCCTCGTTGCACTCCCCGTCGCCGAGCATGACGTAGGTGGTGAAGTCCTTGCCGGCGGCACGCGCCCCGAGGGCGATCCCGACCGCCCCGGAGAACCCGAGCCCGAGCGACCCAGAGGACATGTCGATTCCGGGGAGGATCGACATGTCGGGGTGGCCCTGCAGGCGCGAGTCGATGGCGTCGAACGTGGCCAGCTCGGCGATCGGGAAGAAGCCCCGCATCGCCATCACCGTGTACAGGGCCACGCTGCTGTGGCCCTTGGAGAGTACGAAACGATCCCGGTCCGGCCACTCGGGCTCCTCGGGACGGATGTCGAGGATCCGGTAGTAGAGGGCGACCAGCATGTCGGTTGCGGAGAGGGGACCTCCGAGGTGGCCGCCGTGGGCCCCGGCGATCGTGCGGACGATGTGTGCCCGGGCCTGCCGGGCGAGGTCCTCGAGCTCGGCCACGTCTGGGCCGGCGAGGGACGTGTCGTTGCTCACTCTGCGCCTCCTCGTGAGCCTGGCTTTTCCTGGGTCATCCCTCCGGCGGGCTCTCGTAGGAACCGGGAACCACGGGCGGCGAGAACGATGTGACCATCTCCAGCGGCCCCGGTCCGTTGGACACGGTGGCATGGTGGAGCCCGACGGGGATGTAGACCGCGGTTCCGGGCTCGAGGGGGACCGTTCCCTCCGGAGTCACGAGCTCGCCGTGCCCGGAGATGATGTAGATGATCTCCTCTTGAGTCGGATGCACGTGGCCTTCGGGGGCCGATCCTGCCGGGAAGGTGGCCCACCCGACGGTCATGTTCTTGGCGCTGGTGGTCTCGGGTCCGATGTACAAGTGCCAGTCGCGGCCGGGGAGGTGGTAGACCTGGGATTCCTCGCGTCGCACTGCCTCGAGCATGCGCCTCCCTTCGGCGGAAATCATCGATGATCGAGTATCACGAACGTTACGCCCGCGGCTCGGGAGCGTCAAACGGGCCGGAAACGGGCGATCGCGCCGCCCGAGCTACCCCTCGGGCGGCGTCTCGCCCACCCCGAGGCGGGCCAGTTCGTCGGCCCACTCTCGAGGCTCGGCCAGGGCGGCGAGACGGGTGACGGCGTACTCGATCTGGGCCATGCACCGGGTGCGCCAGATGTCGCTCTCCAAGAATGCATCGTGGTCGGCGAGGAGGTCCATCCCGGTGAGGGTTCGGCAGTCCACGGCGCCGTAGGCGGCCTCGAACCCGGCCATGAGGTCCTGGATGATCGTGCGGGCCACCCGCTTGGCATGGCGGTGGTCGGGTATGCGCTGCTCGCTGAGCCTCCCGACCGCCAGCGCCGCCCCGGTGATGGCGCCGCAGGTGCCCCCGGAGTAGGCGATGCCCCCGTTGAGGGCCATCGCTGCAGAGGAGTCGCCCGGGTGCTCGAGGCCGTAGTGCTCCTGGAGGGCTACCAGGGCCGTCTCGGCGCACCCGTAGGTGTTCTCCTCGGTGAGGAAGAGGTCGCGTGCTCGGCTGATCGGGTCGTCGGTCACAGACTGCTCCAATCCTGCCGGATAAACGATAAACGATTATCCTTGGGGAGGTACGGTCGAACAGGTTCCTCCCGCGGCGAACCGGCCGGGCGGACCGCCAATTCCCGGATGGCGGCCCGCCCGGCCGGCGCCCGGAGCGGCCGCAGGCCCGATCGGCGGGGCGTAGAGTCGGGATCACCTCGAGCCGGAGGGCCTGTGAGGCGCCTCGTGAGTCTGCTGTGCTGCCTGGTGGTGGTGACCTCCTGCGGCGACGACGCAACCGACAGCACCGGGGCGACCCAGCCGTCCACCACCGCCGCAGCGACGAGCCTGACGTCTGCAGGGGTCGTGCCACTCGATCGCGATCCGTGTGATCTGGTCACCGTCGACGAGGTCGCTGCGGCGGTAGGAGCCGGCGTGGCTCCCGGGCGCGCCGACCCGCCGCTCGGCTGCCTGTTCCAACTCCAGGACGTGCCGCAGGTGCACATCGCCGTGATCATCGAAGACGGAGCGGGCCGCCTGGGCGGGGCGGCCGCCATCCTCGACGGGTACCGCGCACTGGTGGCGGACGGAGACGCCGAAGACGTGCCCGGGCTCGGATCCGCGGCCGTGTACGCACCGGGGTTCCGGGGCCTCGCCGTCGATGCCGGCGGGGGCCGCTACTTCGCAGTGGCCGTCGGGGGCGGGTATCAGGCACTCGAAGAGCCGAGGGAGGCGCTGGTCGCCGTCGCCCGGGCGGTGCTTGCCCGGCTCTGACGCCGGCTACCGGTCCGAGATCAGCGACGCGCCCCAAGCACGGGCCCGTTCGAGCTCACCGTCTCGCAGCGGCCCGTACTTCCCGGTGACGATGAACCCCTCGGGCTTGGCGACCGGGCGATAGCCGGCCTTCTCGAGCGACCGCAGGATCGCCGGGGCGGCCTTGCCGAACGGCCCGCGCACCTCCGTGTCGAAGGCGGCGCAATGCGCCGTGCCGCGCGGGAGGGAATCGAGCCACGAACGCATCGACGGGTGCGACAGGTCGGGCGGGCTGGGAGCCGGGCCCGGATCCTTGCCGATGCTCTCGCGAACCTGCTCGGTGGGGAGCTTGAAGGCCAGCACCGGGGAGCCGGCCACGATCAGGTCGGCGGCGGCGATCTCATCGGCGGTCGCTTCACCCGTCGACAAGGCCCGGGCTCCGGGCCCCAGCCCCTCGGCGACCGCCCGGGCGATCGCCGCGGTGTTCCCCCACAGCGACTCGTACACGACGATTGCGTTCATCTTCTGCGCTCCTGTCGAGACCGACAACTGTAGGCGGCTCCGCCGGCAGGCCGCCGCAGGACTAGCGTGGCGCCGTGACACCCGAGGTGGTCCTCGGCGAGGCGGGGCCGGGCGATGCCGCGGACCTGGCGGCGATCTCGAAGCGATCCTTCGACTCGGACGCGGAGGTGGGGGCGCCGGGGCCGGGAGGCCCGCGCGGGTACGCCGATCCGGGCTGGCAGGAACGGATGATGCGGGCCGGGGACTACTGGCGCATCCTGGCCGACGGCGTTCTCGTCGGCGGCGTCGTCGTGCTCTCCATGGGGCCGCAGCACCGGGAGGTCGGCCGCATCTTCATCGACCCGGCCGTGCACCGGCGCGGTATCGGCCGGCGGGCGATGTACCTGGTGATGGAGGCGTATCCGGCTGCACGGCGGTGGACCCTGGACACACCCGTGTGGAACGTGCGCGCCCGGCGGTTCTATGAGGGTCTCGGCTTCCGAAACACCGGGCACCGCGCCGTGCCCGGCGGCCCCGAGCTGGTCCTGTACGAACGCCTGGGGGACTAGGAGATACCGAGCGCGTAGCCGCCGTCCACGTCGATCACCGCACCGGTGATCCACGCAGCGTCGTCGGATACCAGGAAGGCGACGACCGCGGCGATGTCGGAGCCGTGCCCGACGTCCGGAAGCGCCTGAATGCGGGGAACCCGCGCCTTGAGGCTCTCGGTCTCTTCGGCCTCGGACGATCCCCGGAGCTCGGACGGCACGATCCCGGGCCGGACGACGTTGACCCTGATGCCCTGTGATCCCAGGTCTCCGGCGAGCGCCTTGGACATCGCCTCCAGGGCTCCCTTGGTCGCTACGTAAGCGAACCTGTTCCTTGGGGCCCGCGCCACGACCGTCGACCCGATGTTCACCACCGACCCGCCTCGGCGGGACAGGTGACGAAGGGCCGCTCTCGTGCACAGGTACGGGCCGACGACGTTGGTGCGGAGCATCGTCTCGAAGTCCGGCTCCTCGAGCTCGGTGATCGCACCCTGCACCTCCATCCCGGCGTTGTTGACCAGGGCGTCGAGGTCCCCGAACGAATCCACGGCCGCCTCCACCATGCGCTCGGCGTCCTCGGCGCGGGTCACGTCCGCTTCGACCACGAGCAGGCTTCCCGGAGCGGGGGCCAGCGAATCGGCCAGTTCGGTCAGGCGGTCCACCCGGCGCGCCGCGGCGACGACGCGGGCCCCGTCGCCGACCAGGCGCCGGGTGATGTGGGCGCCGAGACCGCTGCTGGCCCCGGTGACGATCACCGTCTTGTCGAGCACGTCGGACCCTCCTCGCTGGTGCCCGGCCCATTGTGGCGATCGGGACGCCGGGCCGCATCACCCCTCGGCGCGGGGCTCGACTTCCTCCCAGATGCCGTCGTCGATGCGTCGCAGGATCATCTCTCTGCCCCCGGGGCAATCGGGCCCCTGCCACCACTTGGCGTTCCTCGGGCTGCCGATCCAATGAGGCCAGAGCGATCCGTGCTCGCAGGGACGGGTGTGGTCCCGAACCCGGATCGTCTCGCTCGTCATCGTCGCTCCCGTCCTCCGGTTCACGCCCCTTCGAGGGCGGCTCTCAGCGCCCGCCGGATGCGCGGTTCGCTCACCTTGCCGCGGGTGCCCAACGCCTGGGCGAACAGGCTCACCCGCAACTCCTCGAGCATCCAGGCGACGTCGATCAGCTCCGGGGTGTGGGGGAGCGAATCGAGCAGGCGCTCGTACTCGCGCTCCAGCAGGTGGACCCGCTCCATCGCCTCCCGGTCCCGCTCGGGATGCTCGGCGATGCGCCCCAGGCGGTACGCCGCGGCGCTCAGGTAGCGCCGGACGTCGGCGACACGATCGGCTCCCACGGCGGTGAGGAACCCCGGGTAGGTGAGGCGGCTCACCTGGTCTTCGACGTCGGCGGCGGCGTCTGCGAACCGATCGAGCGGCAGGGCGCCCAGCCGGTCACGCACCGACTGCAGCGCTTCGAGCAGCTCGAGAGACTCCTCGGCGACGGCGGTGACACGGTCGGCCAGTTCGGATCGGGCTCGCTCGGCCAGCGTGTCGAAGGCGACGCCGTCCCAGGGCGTTCCACCGGCCTCGATCATCACCGCGTCCACGCCGCACTGCAGGCAGTCCTCCACCCAGGCGGCCGCCGTCCCGTGAGGGCCGGCGCGCACCGCAGCCAGCGAATCCTGGTCGAGGAGCGGCCGGAGCAGGCGGCCCGGTGACGGCAGGCCGAGGAGGATGAGGCGGCGCACGCCGGCCCACATCTCCCGGGCCTGGTCCTCCGGGGTGGCCATCAGGCGCACCGCCACCGAGTCGCCCTCGTCGACGAGGGCCGGGTAGGCGACCGCCCTGCGGCCCGGCTCGCCGATCTCGACGGAGGCCGGCAACTCGCCGACGCTCCACTCGGTGAGTCCGTCCTGTTCGAGCTCGTGGCTCCCGCCGGGCATCGTCGCTCTTGCCGAGGCGACCAGCGCACCCTTCAGCTCGGCGAGGTCGTCCCCCTCACCGAGCACTCCTCCGTCGTCGTCGATCACCCGGAAGCGGGGCCGCAGGTGGGGCGGCAGGGAGGCCGCATCGAGGGCGTCGGGCGGGATCGGCAGTCCGCCGAGCCGGGTGAGCGCCCGCCGGATCTCGTGGACGGGGCTCCCGGCTGCCGGATCGACCTCTGAGAGCACCTTCGCGACCGTCTCGGAGATCGGGACGAAGCGCTTGCGAAGCGACTTCGGGAGCGCACGGACCAGGGCCTCGACGAGCTCGGCGCGCCTGCCGGGCACGTTCCACTCGAACTCGGTGGGATCCACCCGGTCCAGGCCGTGCAAGGGGACGTCCACGGTGATGCCGTCGGTCGGGCTGGTGGGGTCGAACTCATAGGCGACGGGCATCTCGATGTCCCCGTGGCGCCAGACCTCGGGGAAGGCCTCCTCGTCGGGCAGGCGAGCCTCCGGTTCGATGAGGTCGCCGAGACTGAGGTCGAGGAGGTGAGGATCGTCGCTGCGGACCGAATTCCACCAGCGATCGAAATGGGCGGCGGACACGACCGTGGCCGGGACTCGGCGGTCGAAGAACTCGACCAGCGCCTCCTCGTCCACGAGCAGGTCGGCGCGGCGTTCCCTGGCCTCCATGGCGAGGACCTCGTCGATGCGCTCGGCGTTCCGTGCCATGAACTCGTGGTGGGTGTCCCACTCCCCGGCGACGAGGGCGTGGCGGATGAAGAGCTCGCGGGAGGCCTCCGGGTCGATCCTCGTCAGGAGCACGGTGCGATCGGCGACCAGCGGGATGCCGAACAGCGACACCGACTCGGCCGTCACCGCGGCTCCCCGGGCAGCATCCCACCACGGGTCGCCGTGGCTGCGGTGCACCAGATGGGCTCCGAGCTGCTCGATCCACTCCACCGGGATCTGGGCGATCCCCCGTGCCCAGAGCCGGCTGGTCTCCACCAACTCGGCGGCCATCACCCACTCGGGAGCGCGCTTGAACAACGCCGATCCCGGTGCGATCGCGAACCGGGCCCCGCGCGCCCCGAGGTACTCGAAACCGTCGGGATCCTTCCTGCCGACCTGGGAGAGCAGGCCGGCCAGCAGGGAGCGGTGGACCGCATCGGGATCGGCCGGCTCGCGGTTCACCGTGAATCCGAGCTCGCCGGCGATCTCGACGAGCTGGGCGTGCACGTCCTGCCACTCCCTCACACGCCGGTAGTTGAGGTACTCGTCCCGGCACATCCGCCGAAACTCGCTCGACGTCCGGCCGCGCCGTTCCTCGTGCAGGTATTCCCACAGACTGAGCCAGCCCCCGAAATCCGAATGCTCGTCCCTGAATCGGGCGTGGAGCTGATCGGCGTGCGCCTCGTGGTCGGTGGGGCGCTCCCTGGGATCCTGGATCGACAGTGCTGCGGCGATCACCAGCACCTCGCGCAGACACGCGTTGCGGTCGGCCTCGATCACCATGCGGCCCAGTCGCGGGTCCACCGGCAGACGTGCCAGCTGCCGGCCCACTCCGGTGAGCCATCGCCGGGTGCCCTGGTGGGCGGGATCCACGGCGCCCAGCTCGTGGAGCAGCGCGATCCCGTCGCGGACGGCCCGCGAGTCGGGTGGATCCAAGAACGGAAACGACTCGACATCCCCCAGGTCGAGCGCGGCCATCTGCAGGATCACCGACGCCAGGTTGGTGCGCAAGACCTCCGGCTCGGTGAACTCGGGCCGGGATGTGTAATCGTCTTCGCCGAAGAGCCTGATGCAGATCCCAGGTCCCAGCCGTCCGCAGCGGCCGGCCCGCTGATCCGCCGAGGCGCGCGAGATCGACTCGATCGGCAGGCGCTGCACCTTCGTCCGCCTGCTGTATCGGGAGATCCGGGCCGTGCCCGGGTCGACGACGTACCGGATTCCCGGCACCGTCAGCGAGGTCTCGGCCACGTTGGTGGCGACCACGATGCGGCGCCCCGTGTGCGGTTCGAACACTCGATGCTGCTCGGCGGAGGAGAGCCGCCCGTACAAGGGGAGGATCTCGGTGTGCCGAAGCCGGAGGTCGCCGAGGGCGTCGGCTGCGTCCCGGATCTCCCGCTCACCCGAACAGAACACCAGGATGTCGCCGGTGCCTTCGGAAGCCAGTTCGGCCACCGCGTCGCAGATGCCTTGCGGTTGGTCGCGCGGCTCGGGGGCGGCCGGGTCGTCGAGCGGCCGGTAGCGCACCTCCACGGGGTAGGTCCTCCCGGAGACCTCCACGACCGGGGCGTCCCAGAAGTGTGCGGCGAACCGGGCGGTGTCGATGGTCGCCGACGTCACGATCAGCTTCAGGTCCTTGCGGCGGGGCAGCAGGGCCTTCAGGTAGCCGAGCAGGAAGTCGATGTTGAGGCTCCGCTCGTGGGCCTCGTCGAGGATGATCGTGTCGTAGCCGTTCAGGCGGCGGTCGGCATGGACCTCGTTCAGGAGGATGCCGTCGGTCATCACCTTGATGAACGTGTCGTCGCCGACCTGGTCGGTGAACCTGACCGTGTACCCGACCAGCCCGCCGACGTGGGTGTGCAGCTCCTCTGCGACACGTTCGGCGATCGAGCGGGCGGCGATGCGGCGCGGCTGGGTGTGGCCGATCAGCCGATCCCGGCCACGCCCCAGCTCGAGGCACATCTTGGGGAGCTGGGTGCTCTTCCCCGACCGGTCTCCCCGGCGACGACGACGACCTGATGGTCGCGGATGGTCTGGAGCAGGTCA
>CAYXHU010000018.1:0-12019 GCA_964464675.1 uncultured Acidimicrobiia bacterium | reverse complement strand
GTCTGTCGTCTGTCCGTTGACCAGGGTACGGACCAACCGGCCGGTGAGGTCGTAGACGGTGAGGCGGCCGTCGACGTCCACGGAGGCAGTCGGGCGGAGAAAGCCGGTGTATCCGTAGTGCTGGGCCATGTAGGCGACGTACCACCGGGCCTCCGGCTCGTCCGCCGCCAGGGTCAGGTACACGCGCTCGTCGGTGGCGATCGCGTCGTACAGGTCGTCGATCCCGAGTTCGGCGAGGCGGCCGGTGTGCATCGGTGAGCGCTGGTGCCATCCGAGCGGGAGCAGGGTGACGGGGACTCGTTCGGCCAGCTCCGGGGACACCCGGAGCGTCCCCGCGCTGCCTCCCCATGAGACGAAGACCCCGCCCGGGTCCACCTCGGCGAGCTCGTGCATCGAGGCGATGAAGGCGTCGTTGTGGCGGTTCCAGCGCGCCGAGTCCGCCGCGGTGCGGGGCCAGGCGACACCGAACGCCACGAGCGACGTGGCGATCACGACGCCCAGTGCAGCGCGACCCGCCCACACCGGCGGAGGGTCGTAGCGGTCGCCGAACGCGGCATGGGGCCGGATGAGGTAGATCATCCCGAGGTACGCGAGCATCGGGACGGCGATCCGGTCGGGGAGCCGGGCAGCCATCGCCAGTGCCGTTACCACGACGATGAACCAGATGGTGGTGGCGGCGAGGACGAGGCCGGAACGCCGGTCGGAGACGGCCCAGGCGGCGACGAGGAGCCCGCCGAGCACGGCGAGCCGCACGAAGCGGTCCAGGCCGTCGGCGAGGTCGAGCACGGCGGTGGGATGCCGGAGCGGGAGCCCGACCTCGTCGACGAGCAGCTCGAGCCGCTCGGTCGAGTACAGGTCCTCGTCGAGGTAGAACCAGCTGCGGAACATGTCGTAGTCGGCTCTGCTCCAGCCGAGCGCGGCGAGGGTCTCCGGGTCGCGGGCCTCGGTCATCCGCTCCGTGGAGTGGATCGCACCCCGCACCGAGTTGAACTCGAAGTAGTCGTGCCAGGCATCGTCACCGGCGTAGTAGAGGGTCTGGAAGGCACCGCCGGAGAGCACGACGACGAGGATCGTTGCCCCGAACCAGGCGTGGCGCCGCCACGGGATGCGGCGCGCCCCGGCCACCAGCACGGGGATCGCCAGGAGCAGCACCGCTTGGAAGGACCGCCACCGCACGAATGCGGAGACGCCGACGAGTGCTCCGGCGAGGAGCGGCACCGCGGCCGGCAGGCGGGCCCGGGCACCCAGTGACGAGAACAGCAGCACTCCGGCCGCTCCGACGGTGATCGCCACTGCGGTGAACTGCAAGTTCAGCCACATCCAGGTGATGAACACGGAGCCGAAGCCGGCCAGCGGGACGAGGCGAGCGAGCAGCCTCGTCCGGGTATCGGCAAAGACCAGGTAGAGGAAGACGGCCAGGGCTGCGGCGTGCAGCCCATACAGCCAGGCCGCGTACCAGTTCACGGACGTGGTCCAGCCGTACAGGGTCGCCAGCACGACCCCCACCACCGGGTGCTGGAACACGAGGTGGGGCTGAGGTGTCCCGTAGAACGTCCCGTCGGCGATGAACATCATCCCCACGTCGTCGTTGCTCTCGAAGGTGGGAGTGAGCACGAGGAGTGCGAAGACGGTGTACAGCAGCGCCAGGCGGATCGCCCAGGCGGCCGGCCGGGCGGCCAGGGCGTGCTCGGCTCGCATCGCTCCGGCGGCCAGGGCCCGACCGGTTCGGGTGAGGGCGGCGCGGGCAGGGCTCGGGTGGCGCTCGGCGGTCACGGCTGCGCAGCGTAGTGCCGGGGCCCGGTGGGCGGACCTCTCCGTTTGGTAGCGGTTCGATATGGGGCACAATGCACCGACCGAGGAGAGCGAGCGATGACTTTCGATCCATGGGCCGACGAGGGCGCACCCGAACAGGTGAAGGAGCCCGCAGGCGAGTTGAGCCTGCTCGCCGTCGAGTTCGACGATCCGCTCAAGGCCCAGGAGGCCCTCCTGGCGTCGCTGCGGCTCGCCAAGCGAGGGGCGATCCACCTGGACGACGCCGCGATCGTCACGAAGGCGGAGAGCGGGAAGATCCGCATCCACCAGACCAAGGACACGAGCACGGGCCAGGGGGCGGCCGCAGGCGGCTGGGTCGGGATGCTCGCCGGCCTCCTGTTCATGGCCCCTCTGGTCGGAGCGGTGCTCGGGGCGGCGATCGGGGGCATCTGGGCGAAGCTCCGCGACATAGGGATCTCCGACAAGCAGATGGCCAAGATGGGCGAGAGCCTGGAGCGTGGGGACGCAGCCGTGTTCCTCCTGTTCCGGCCCGAGGCGCCGACGACGCTCGTCCGCGAGCTACGGCGCTTCGACGGGACCGTCCTCTTCTCCAGCCTCGAGGCCGGCCTCACCGAGGAGATCGCTGCCGCGCTCGACGAGATGGTCTGAACCGAGCACCACGACTCCCGACGGGTCGACGCTGAGGCGCACCGGAGCACCCTCCCCAGGTGGCCGGGCCACCGCCACCTGGAGCACGGCGTCCGAGACGGCGACGTCGAGGAGGTGATCGGCACCCCGGAACCGCGCGGCGACCACTCGGCCGGCCAGATGGCCGCCGGGATCGAGCCGGAGCGCGTCGGGGCGGATCACGATGGTCGCCGGCCCGTCGGGAGTCTCCTGATCGATCGGGACCGGCCCTGCCGCGGTGTGCGCCCAGCCGGCACGCACGTCGGCCTCGAGCACCGCCCGGAACCCGAGGAAACGTGCCACACGCTCGTTGTCCGGCCGGTGCCACAGGTCGTGAGGTGTGCCCGTCTGCAGGATCCGTCCTTCGTCGACCACGGCGACCCGGTCGGCCACGGTGAACGCCTCCGCCTGGTCGTGGGTGACGTACAGCGCGGTGATCCCCGGCCCGGCGATGAGGTCCCGGACGTCGGCGGCGAGCCGTTCGCGGAGCGCCCGGTCGAGCGACCCGAGCGGTTCGTCGAAGAGCAGCATCCTCGGCCGCGGCGCGAGCGCCCTGGCCAGGGCCACCCGCTGGGCCTGTCCCCCCGACAGCGTGCCGATCGCTCTTCGCTCATAGCCGGCGAGGTCCACGGTGCGCAGGGCCTCCGCGACGAGGGAGTCGCGTTCGGCGCGGGGAACCCCCCGCATGCGCAGCCCGAACGCCACGTTCCCGCCGACGTCGAGGTGTGGGAACAGGGCGAAGTCCTGGAACACCATGCCGAAGCCCCGGCGATGGGCCGGGGTCCCCGCCAGGTCGTTTCCGTTCCAGGCCACCCTGCCGCGCTGCGGCGTCTCGAGCCCGGCGATCACCCGCAGCAGAGTGGTCTTGCCGGAGCCCGAGGGGCCGAGGACGGCGACCACCTCGCCGTCGGTCACGTCGAGGGACACGGCGTCGAGCGCGACGGTCCGGCCGAAGCGGACGCACACGTCGCGGACGGCCAACATCAGAACTCGCCCGTGCCGGGAGCGCGGAAGCGTTCGATGAGGGCCACGGATGCCATCGTGACGGCCATGAGGAGCACGCTCATCGCCAGGGCCCTGCCGCTGTTGAGCGCACCCGGGCGACCCAGGAACCGGAAGATGGCGATCGGCAGGGTCGGCGTGTCCGGACGGGCCACGAACATGGTCGCGCCGAACTCGCCGAGCGACACGGCGAGGGCGAACCCCCCGCCGGCGACCGCGGCGCGCGACACGATGGGCAGGTCGATCTCCCGCCAGACGCGGGAGGGTGGCGCTCCGAGCACGGCGGCTGCTTCGCGCAACCGGACCCGGACGGACCGCATGACCGGCACGACGCTGCGTACGACGAACGGGATGGCCACGAGGCTGTGGGCGATGGGGATGAGCCAGGACGAGGAGCGCAGGTCGATGGGGGCATCGAGGGCCACGAGGAACCCGAAGCCGATGGTCACCGCGGACGTTCCCAATGGGAGCATGAGAAGGGCGTCGAACCAGCGGGAGGCGGCACTGCGGCGGGCCGCGATCACCGCGGCGGCGGCGACTCCGATCACCAAGGCGACGACCGCGGCGACGACCGCGAACCTCACCGAGTTGCCGAGCGCCTCCGTCGGGTCGACGATCTGGGTGCCGGTGCGGCCGGGTTGGCCGAGGGCTCGGAAGTAGGCGAGACCGTAGCCGCCTGCCGTGTCGAACGACCGGTGCACGAGGACTGCGACCGGGCCGCCCAGTGCCAGGGCCATCGAGGCGAGCACCCCGCCGACCACGGCGCGCTGCGCCGGGGTCGTCGGGCGGCGGAGCACCTCGGCGGCGGGCCGCAGTGTCATCTCGGTGGATCGCCGTTCCTGGTACCTGCTGTAGGCGAGGAGGATCGCGCCAACGCCGACCATCTGGAATACGGCGAGTGCCGCCGCCACGCCGAGGTCGAGGTAGACCGCGGTGCGCTGCCAGATCTCCACCTCGAGCGTGGTGAGGCCGGGACCTCCCAGGATCAGCACCACGCCGAACGAGGTGAACGTGAAGAGGAAGACGAGCGACGCCGCCGCGGCCACAGCGGGGCGGAGCAGCGGGAGGGTCACGGTGAGGAAGGTCCGCACCCGCCCAGCTCCGAGCATGCGGGCCGCCTCCTCGAGGCGGGGATCGAGGTGTTGCCACAGCCCGCCGACCGTGCGGAGCACGACGGCGTAGTTGAAGAACACGTGAGCGGCGAGGATCGCCCAGATGGTCCCGTCGAGGCGGATCCCGAGGACGCCGTTCGGGCCGAGGACGGCGAGGAAGGCGGTGCCGACGACCACGGTGGGGAGCACGAACGGCACGGTCGCCGCGGCGCGCAGGATCCGGCGCCCGGGGAACTCGTACCGGGCGAAGACGTAGGCGCCGGGCAGGGCGACGAGCAGCGTCAGGGCGGTGGAGGCGGCCGCCTGCCAGAGCGTGAACCATGCGACGCCGAGGAGCCTGCTGCTGCCGAGGACCTCGCCGAAGGGCGCCGGGTCGAGCCGGCCTTCAGGTGCCAGGCCGGTGGCGATGATCGAGAGCACCGGCCAGACGAAGAAGGCCCCGAGGAAGAGGAGGGGCAAGGCGACGAGCAGGATGCGCCCCGGGTGCAGGCGGCGGGGCGGCGTCGCAGTGGCGGGAGAGGTGTCGGGGGTCGTCACCCGATGACGATCCTCACCCATTCGCCGATCCATTCGTCACGGTTCGCTTCGATGGCCGCCGGATCGAGGGTCTTGGGGTCGTCCGGGATGACCGTGTGCTCGACGAACTCGGCGGGGAGGTCGGCATCGGAGAGCGCCGGGAACACGAACATGTTGAGCGGGATGTCCTCCTGGAAGGTTTTCGACAGCATGAAGTCGATGAGCTCTCGGGCCGCCTCCTCGCGGTCCGTGCCCCGCAGGATCCCGGCGTATTCGACCTGGCGGAAGCACCCGTCGGTGATCACTGCGGTCGGGGCCTCGTCGAGCGGGGTCTCGGCGAACACCACCTCGGCGGGGGGTGACGACGCGTAGGACACGACGATGGGCCGGTCCCCGCCGCCGCCCGCGGTGAACGCTCCGTAGTAGGCCTCTTCCCACCCCGCGGTGACCCGGACGTCGTTGGCCCGCAGGTCGGCCCAGTAGTCCTTCCACGTGTAGTCCCCGTCCTCGCCGAACTCGGCCACCGTCGCCAGCAGGAACGCCAGGCCCGGCGACGACGTCGCCGGGTGCTCGACCACGAGCATGCTCCGGTAGGCGGGGTCGGTGAGGTCGCGCAGCGTGGCGGGCGGTGCGAGGTCGGTGAAGGCCGCCTTGTCGTAGTTGAGGCAGACGTCGCCGAAGTCGACCGGAGTGACCCGGTCGTCGGCGTGCAGCCGGCCGTCGACCCCGTCGAGTTGCGGGCTGCGGTACGGGACGAGGACGTCCTCGGCGAGGATCCGGGACAGGAAGGTCGTATCGATCCCGAACACCACGTCGGCGACCGGGTTGCCCGCAGTCAGGATCGCCTGGTTGACAACCTGGCCCGCGTCTCCCGCCCGCAGGATCTCGACGTCCAGGCCGGTCTCGCCGGTGAAGGCGGCCAGGACCGCGTCGCTCACGAGGAACGACTCGTGGGTCAGCAGCCGGACGGTCTGCGGGCGTTCCCCGTCGCCGCATGCCGCGGCGGCGAGGAGGAGGGACAGGGCGGCGGCGACCGCTCGTCTCATGCTGTGTTCCCGTGGTGGATGGTGAGCAGGGAGCCGGTGCGCACCGACACGGCTGCTGCGGCGCCGAGCATCTCGTTGCTGACGCCCCTGGTGGACCCGGCGGCCAGGGTCTCGTCGTGCAGTTCCCAGCGCAGGCCCCGGGTGGTGACACCGCCGGCGGGACCGCCGACGGCGAGCAGAGTGACCACGTCGCCGGGCTCGCCGCGGATCTCGGCGTCGTCGTACACCGGGACCACGGTCGCTCCCTTCACGTGCCAGGTCGCCCGGAGCGGGGCGAACCTCGGGTCGGCGAGCAGCAGGGCGTTCGCCATGAAGTGATCGATGCGCTCGAAACTCGCACCGCCGAGCACGATCACCGGATGCAGGCCCCGGGAGAGGCAGGCCTCGAGGGCGAGCTCGAGGTCGGTGGCATCCTTGTCGGCGGGATGGCGGTCGAGTTCGGCTCCCGCGCTCAGCGCCGCCGTGACGGCTTCGGGGTGTGCCGAGTCGAGGTCGCCGACGACGAGATCGACTCGCAGTCCGAGCGCGGCGGCGGCGTGGAGTCCCGAGTCGGCGGCGACGACGAATGCCGGGTCGGGGAGGCCGGCGAGTGAATCGGCGGCCACAGGATCGCCACCCGCCACGACGACGGTGGGATTCGATTCGGTCACGGCTCCCTCCGCTGGCATTACCCAGATCAGGTCCTGCGGGTCGGCGGCAGTGTCGGCCGCCCTCTCAGCTCGGCGCCCCGAGCTCCCCGGCTGTTCACCCTTCAGAGTAGCCGGAGGGAGGGGGTTGACAACAAGGCAGGTCTATGACATCATTATGACATCAGCACGATGTCATACTGAACGAAAGATGATGTCGGGAGGTCGAGATGTGGTACACCGAAGACTTGGTGAGGGCAATTGACGCAGAGCGTCACAGGCGGCGAGCCGGCGCTCCCCGGCCGTACCTGCCGCCGCCGGCGCCGCGGCTGAGGACCGTGCGCGCACCTGCGAACTGACTGGGAGACGAGATGGACACCAGCACGATGATCACCCGCCTCGAAGCGGCCGTCGAACAGCAGCTGCTCGTCGCCGGTTCCGGGCCCGAGGTCGAGGCAGCCGGGGCCGCCATCCTGGCGGCCCTGGGTCCCGCCGTCCGGCAGATGGCCTTCGACCTCGCGGAACAGGCGGCCGCCGAAGTGGCTGCCTACCTGCCGGGCCATCAGGTGGACGTGGTCCTCGAAGAGGGCGAGCCGGCGCTTCGGGTGCGTTCGGTCGAGGGGGATGAGGCACCGGTCGCCGGAGAGGGGTTCGACGCTCGGATCACCTTGCGGCTGCCCCCCAACCTCAAGGAGCTCATCGAGGAGGCGGCCGGATCGGCCGGGGAGTCGGTGAACACCTGGCTCGTCAAGAACCTGTCCTCACGTACCGCTCCTCGGCGGTCGCGTGCCGGCAGGGTGATGCGGGGGACGATCGAGACATGAGCGAACGCATCGAAACCTTCGAGATCGGCGGCACGCCCCGGCTGGTGCTGCGAATCCCCACCGGGGAGACCCGGGTGGTCGGCGGCCGGTCGGGCGCCCTGGTCGTTCGCCTCAGCGGATCCGAGCGCGAACTGGATCGGTTCGTCGTGGAACGGCGCGGCGACTCGGTGTTCGTCGAACCGGAGCGCTCGGGGATGCTCGGGCGGTGGACGTCGGTCCGGCTGGTGGTCGAGTGCGGCGAGCCCGTCGACCTGACCATTCGTTCTGCAACCGGAGACCTCACCGCCGCCGTGGCGCTCGCCGGACTCAGGGCCGAGACCGCCTCGGGAGACGTGCACGTCTCCGACGTCGGCGGGGACGTCTCGATCAAGTCGGCGTCGGGCGATGTGCACCTCGGCTCGGTGGCGGGACGGCTCGAGGTGGCCGCCGCCTCCGGCGACCTCCAGGCGGGCCGGATCGGGGGCGAGCTGCGTGTGAAGACGGCCTCCGGAGACGTCGCGGTGACCGGCGTCGCCGGCGACGCAACCGTGAAGTCGGCCTCCGGCGACGTTCGGATCGGCGCGTTCGAGGGCACGGACCTCGACGTGAAGACCCTGAGCGGCGACGTCGAGATCGGCCTCGGCGCAGAGCGCCGCTTCGACGTGTCTCTGCAGACCGTCTCCGGCGACGTGCGCACCGACTTCCCGATCTCCGGGGAATCCGGGGGCACGGCTGCGGCGCGGCTCTCGATCTCGTCGGTGTCGGGCGACCTCGTCCTGCGGCCTGTGGGCTAGACCCGAGCGGTTCGGGCTGCCTCGACCATCGCCACGGCGGCGAGGAACGCCGGCATCGCCTCCTTCGCGAAGACCGCATGGCCGCCGTCGCCGGCGTGGAACTGGTCGGGGGCGAACAGCGACCGGTCTTCCCAGAAGGCGCTCGACATGCGCCCCTTCGTGTAGACCTTGACGGCCTTGGGATGGGCGGCGGCCACCCGCGAACAGAGCCCATCGAAGACACGGCCCCGCCGCGACACATAAGGGCGGATCGCCGGCGGGAGCCTGGGAATCGACCCGAGATCACCCATTCCCAGCACGACGACGGCATCGGCCACCTCCTCGAGCCGGGACAGGATGTGGTGGAGCCGGTGCTCGAAGTTCGCTCGGCGTACCCCGCGCAGCGAGTCGTTGGAGCCGACCGACACGACGCCGATGTCGGGCCGGAGCCGGACCGCCTCGTCGAGCTGGCCCTCGATCACGTCGTGGGCCTTCGATCCGCCCACCGCGAGGGCGATGAGCTCGACCCGGTAGCGGATCGCCAACCCGAGGGCGACGCGCCGGATCCAGACGTTGTCGAGACGGGACACGCCCGGTGCGGTGATCGACGAATCGCCCAGCGCCACGATCCGAAGCGGTGGGGCATCGGGGTCCCCGAACGTGCCGGTCGGGTCCTGATTCGGGAAGGAGGGGAGGTCCGAGCGGTGCGCGGCCCGCAGCACCTGGCTCAGGACGAAGGCGGCACCTGCCATCGGCAGAGCCGGGATGGCGGTGACGAGGCGCGTGGGAGGCCGCATGGGGTACGGGATGCTATCAGGCCGTGCCGGCCCGCTCGGCACCGGCGGCCGGCGCCGGGTGGATCGCAGCCACGTAGCATGCCTGCGTGGGATCTCGGTGCGACTCGGTCTGAACCTCGGCTACTGGGGCGGAGGCGCCCAGGACGATTCGGCGCTGGTGCGCGCCGCCGAGCGGCTCGGGTACCACTCGGTGTGGGCGGCGGAGGCCTACGGAAGCGACGCCGTGACCGTGCTCTCGTGGTATGCGGCGAGAACGGAGCGCGTCAAGGTCGGGAGCGCGGTCCTCCAGATGCCTGCCCGGACTCCGGCGATGACCGCGATGACGGCGGCGACCCTCTCGGAGCTCTCGGGGGGCAGGTTCCTGCTCGGGCTCGGGCTCTCCGGCCCGCAGGTCGTCGAGGGGTGGCACGGCGTTCCCTACGGCAAGCCGATCGGGAAGACCCGCGAGTACCTGTCGATCCTCCGCAGCGCCCTCGCCCACCAGCGCGTGCAGCACCACGGTGAGCACTACCGGCTTCCCTACGACGGCCCGGGCGCGACGGGCCTCGGCAAGCCGCTTCGGCTCACGGTGAGGACCACCCACGACATCCCCGTCTACCTGGCGGCGATCGGTCCGAAGAACGTCGCTCTCGGCGCAGAGATCGCCGACGGCTGGCTCCCGGTCTTCTACTCACCGAGGCGGGCCGCGGAGGTGTTCCGGCCGCACCTCGAGGCGGGGTTCGCCGCCTCGGGAGAGGCCGGGAAGGCGGCCCGATTCGATGTGGCGCCCAGCGCTCCCGCCGTGCTCACCGACGACCCCGAGCAGGCCCGCTGGGGTGTCAAGCCGACCCTGGCCCTGTACGTGGGGGGGATGGGGGCACGGGGGCGCAACTTCTACTTCGATCTGGCGTGCCGCTACGGCTACGAGGCGGAGGCCCGCCGGATCCAGGACCTGTACCTGGGCGGCAAGCGCATGGAGGCCGTCGCAGCAGTGCCGGACGCCCTCGTCGACGAGGTCTCGCTGATCGGGCCGCGCCCCGCGCTGGCGGAACGGCTCGCCGAGTGGAGGGCCAGCGGGGTCACCACGCTCGTGGTGATGGCCAGGGACGTGGCCACCCTGGAGGCGCTCGCCGAGCTCGCCGGCTGACCCGCCTACCAGCGCCGCCCGGTGGTGGCGGCGTCGGCCACGAACCACAGGATGCCGGCTCCTCCGAAGGCCGCTGCGGCCCATACGGCCGACCACACCGAGCCGAACGCCGCGGCGTGCAACATCAGCCCGGAGCCGGTGAGGGCCCCCAGCGTGCTCAGCGCACTGGCCGGCCAGGCGAGCCAGGAAGGCACCAACTCCGTCAGCCGGGTCACGCCGAGCACGCTACCAGCGTCAGTCGAAGACGACGGTCTTGTTGCCGTAGACGAGCACCCGGTGCTCCAGGTGGAGCAGCACGGCCCGGGCGAGCACCACCTTCTCGAGGTCCCTCCCCTTGGCGATCAGGTCCGCCACGGTGTCCCGGTGGCTGGCCCTCACGACGTCCTGATCGATGATCGGGCCTTCGTCGAGCCGGTCGGTCACGTAGTGAGCCGTGGCGCCGATGATCTTGACGCCTCGCTCGTAGGCCTTGTGGTAGGGCCGAGCCCCGGCGAATGCCGGCAGGAACGAATGGTGGATGTTGACGATCCGCCGCGGGAAGCGGCTCACGAAATCGGGAGTCAGGATCTGCATGTAGCGCGCCAGCACCACGAGATCGATGTCGTGGCGGTCCAGGAGGTCGAGCACGGCCCGCTCCTGGGCCGGCTTGGAGTCGGCGGTGACCGGCAGGTGGCGGAACTCGGCGCCGAACTGCTCGGCGCCCTCGCCCAGGTCGGGGTGATTCGAGATCACGATCGGGATCTCGGCGCGCACCTCACCCATCTTGCGGCGGGCGAGCAGGTCGTACATGCAGTGGCCTTCGCGCGAGACCATGACGGCGATTCGTGCCGTCTCGTCGGAGAATCGGATCCGCCACTGCATCTCGAAGGCCTCCGCGATCGGGCGGAACGCCGCGATGGTCTCCTCGCGGTCGTGGGAGAAGCCCTCCATCTCCCATTCGACCCGTTGCAGGAGCACCCCCTCCTCGGGGTCGGTGTGCTGGTCGGCGTGGATGATGTTGCCGCCTCCCTCGAACACGAACCGCGACACCGCGGCGACGATCCCGGGGCGATCCGGACAGACGACCAGCAGGGTGGCGGTGAGGGGTGGGTTGGCCATGGGCTGGGAAGGGTAGTTCGCGGTGGGCTAGCGTCGGCTGGTCATGGGAACACGGCGGGCCACCGGCGAGTCGAGCGTCCTGCTCGTCGGGTCTGCCGTCAACGGCGTGTTCGCCTACGTGTTCGTGGCGATCGGCACGAGGGCGGTCGGGGCCGAAGGGTTCGCCCCGGTGGCGGTGCTCTGGACCTTCTGGGCGCTGTCGGCGGCCGTGCTCACCTTCCCGCTGCAGCACTGGGTGATCCGCCAGATGGCGATCGACGGGGACGCGGGCGGGGTCCGGGCCGCCCTGCCGAGGATCCTGGGGTGGGTCGCCGGGGTCGTCGGGGCGCTCACCGTGATCGCCGCCGTGTTCCGCGCCGAACTGTTCGGCGCCGAAGCGAGCTGGGTGTGGCCTGCCCTGGTGGCGGGAACCGCAGCAGGATCCGGGTACCTCGGCATGGTGCGCGGGCTCCTGGCGGGAGCGGGACGGTACGGGCCCGCCGCTGCCGTTATCGGCGGCGAGAACGTGGTCAGGGTCGCCGCCGCGGTGATTGCCGCGACGGTGTCGGCAGACGCTGCGGCCTTCGGGATGGCGCTGCTCGCCGGGCCGATCGCCGGCGTGTTCCGGCCGTCCGTGCTCCCCGGCGCCCCACCGGCGACGCCTCCCGACCGGGCCCTGCTCGGTTCGGCCGGGATCGGCTT
>CAYXHU010000017.1:0-12196 GCA_964464675.1 uncultured Acidimicrobiia bacterium | reverse complement strand
GGGAGTCGCCCTGGTCGACGATCCCCAGCCGCGGCGACGGGTCGAGGAGGTTGCCGAACACCGCCGAGATCAGCACCGTGATGAGTACCGGCATGGCGACCGCGAACAGGAAGACGGGGGAACGCGGACCGAGGCGCACCTCTTTGGCCAGGAGTCGCAGGATGATTCGTGGGCTCACAGCGCAGCCACCCTTCGTCTCAGTGCCAGCGTACCGATCACGAAGCAGGCGGCTCCCCATGCCGCCAGTCCGGCGAGCGCCGGGGCCACCGCGGCCCAGCCGTCCCCGTCGACCGTGACTGCGATGATCGTCTCGACGAGGCCGTACGTGGGCAGAGCCTTGATCCAGACGGCCGGCGATCCCGGGAAGAGCACCCCGAAGACCGGGATCATGAGCGGGAACATGAAGGCCATGCTCCAGAAGAGGACCCCGAGGAAGTCCTTCCCGAGGGTGCCGGCCACCATGCCGAGCCCGGTCACCAGCACCGCTCCGAGCAGCAGTGTGACGAGGACGATCGGCGGGTTGGGCCCGAATCCGGCGATGGCGGCCATGAGGATGACGGCCTCGGTGAAGGCGAGACCGGTGCCGAGCAGGCCCTTGGCGGCGAGGAAGTCGGCGATGGTCGCCGGCGTGGCGAGCACGGCGACGACGGTGCGATCGTGGAGTTCGGAGGCGACGAGGGTCGCCAGGGCGAGCGTCTCCACCATGAGCACGAAGAAGGCGAAGAGGGGTCGCATCTCCTCCTGGAGGGAAATCTGGTCACCTGCCCGATCGGTCCCGAGGACGACCGGGGTGGAGACGAGGTCGAGCCCTGCAGCGTCGCCGGCCAGCATGGCGGCGACCTGTTCGACCATTCCCTCCATGAGGTAGCGGTACTCGGCGGGGAGGTCGGCGGTGATCAGCAATTCGACGGTCGCGCCGCGTCCCTCGGACAGGGCGGCGGCGAATCCTCGGGGGAAGGCGATGCCCGCCGCGATCCCGCCCTCTCCCTCCTCGACTGCAGCCGCCAGGGCCGCCCTGTCCGGGTACTCCCGGAGCGCCAGGCCGATCCCGCCGCCGCCCACCGTCTCGGCCATCGAGCCGATCGGCGGGTCCGAGACTCCCAGGTGCACCGTCTCGTCGACGTCGGACGGCAACAGCCAGAACACCGTGGCGTAGGCGATGAGGCCGGCGATGGTCATCGCAACGAAGAACCGGTCGCGACGGAAGGCCACCAGGTCCTTGTGGACGATGGCGGCCAGGATGCGCGGGTTCACGCGTCCAGGCCCCGACCGGCGAACATGACGAAGATGTCCTCGAGCGTGGCTTCTTCGGTGTGGATGGTGATGACGTCGGGGCGGGACACGGCATCCCGCACCTCGTCTTCGGCGCCGTCTCGATCCAGGTCGATGATCTGCTCGCTGGTGCCGCCGTCGTCGCGGTACCTGACCCGCACAGTCCGACGTCCGTGGGTGAGCTTGAGGTTCTCCGGTGTGTCGGTCGCCAGGATCTTCCCCTGATTGATGAACGCCACACGGTCCGAGAGTCCGTCTGCCTCGTACATGTCGTGGGTGGTGAGCAGCACGGCGGCGCCCCGCGCCGCTTCGGCGCGTATCAGCTCGCGGATGGTTCGGGCGGACACCGGGTCGAGGCCGTCGGTCGGCTCGTCGAGGAAGAGGACATCGGGGGAGTTGACGAGCGCCCTCGCCATCATGAGGCGCTGGCGCATGCCCTTGGAGTAGCCGGCGACGCGGTCCCGGCCCCTGGTGGACAGCCCGACCCGGTCGAGGAGCTCGTCGGGATCGGCGTCGACACCGTGCAGACGCGCGAAGAAGACGAGGTTCTCGCGCCCGGACATGGCCGAGTAGAGGTTCTTCTCTTCGAAGCAGACGCCGATTCGGCCCTGGATGTCCTCCCTGCGGTCGGCCATGCCCATTCCGAGGATCTCGATGCTGCCTCGGTTCGGTCGCAGCTGGCCGGTGAGCATCTTGATGGTGGTGGATTTCCCGGCTCCGTTGGGTCCGAGGAACCCGAGGGTCTCCCCCGGTGCGACCGAGAACGAGACTCCGTCGACGGCCTTGACGTCGCCGTATGAGTAGACGAGATCGGATGCCGAGATGGCCGGACTGCTCATGAGGTGCCGCTCCTCGTCGACCGCGTCACCACTATCCGTCCGGCGGTTGGGAGCGACGAGGGTCCTCGGACCCATTCGCCGGCGACACGAGGGGCGGCGGGATGTCCTGCCGCCCCTCGGCCGTCTCGGGGTGTCAGCCGCGTCCGGAACGAGAGGAGAAGTCCTTCAGGACCAGCCCTCCCGCCACGACGACGGCGACCACGATCAGCAGCCACGCCGTCCAGTCCATGTGCGGCCTCCTGTGTGCTGCACGCGTCGTCACGATATCTCGTGGCGACGCCCCCCACATCTGCCATTTCTTAGGTGATCTGGGCTCAGGGCAGCGCGGATGGCATCCCGATTTGGCGGTCGGCGGGATAGTCGTCGTCCAGGGACTGGTAGAGGGCCTCTTCCTGTGCGAAGTGGAGCCGCAGGATGGCGTGCAGCCCGTACATGGTCCGCCGCAGATCGAAAACGTCCAATGCGGCTGCGCCCTCGACGTCGAGGTCCTCTGCCATGCGGTGGAACACTCCGGCGAGGTGGAAGATCTCGCTGTGGGTGAGGCTCATGGCCGCCATCGGGTCGTCACCGCCGATGATGTCGGCGAGGATCGGGTAGATCTCCCGGTCGTCGGCCTCCTCGTGGGGGAGGATCGAATCCTGGAGGAAGGCGTCGATCCGCTTGACTTCGGCGATCGCCGCATCGGGATCGAGCGTGTCGATCCGGTCGGCGACTCGGGCGATGTCGTCGAGCGCCGGGATCAACACGCGGTGCTCGGCCCTGAGCCGAGCCGAGAGCTCCGGGGGCAGCTTTGGCTCACTTCGCCACGGCGCAGGGCCGCCCAGGGCGCGCAGGGCGCTGAGGATCGCCACGACGTCGATCCCCTCTTGCAGCAGCGCTCCGGCGACTGGGGGGAGGAGCCCGAAGGTCGCCGCGACCATGGCCGCCAGCGACAGGCCCATGCCGAGGAAGGCGCTCTGCGCGGCGATCCTGCGGGATCGGCGGGCGATCACCATGGTCTCTGCGAGGCGGTCCAGCCTGTCCACCATGAGCACGACGTCGGCCGCCTCGGAGGAGGAGGTCGCGCCCCTCGCCCCCATCGCCACGCCCACGTCGGCGGCGGCGAGCGCAGGAGCATCGTTGATCCCGTCGCCGACCATCACCGTCAAGCCCTCTGCGGTGGCTTGGCGGACCGCCTCGACCTTCTGCGCCGGGGTTCGCTCGGCGAGGACCCGGTCCACACCGAGGGCCGCGCCCACGGCCTCGGCGACCACCGGGTGGTCTCCGGTGGCCATGATCACCGTCCGAATGCCGGTGCGGCGCATCATCCTGATGGTCTTGGGGGTGTCGGGGCGGATCTCGTCGGCGAAGCGGAACGCACCCGCGACTCGGCCGTCGACGGAGGCGTAGACGTTCAGGCTTGCCTGGCGGGCGGTGCGTTGCCGGTAGGCGGCCACCTCCTGGGGCGGCTCGCCTCCGGCATTCACCCAGTCGAGGTTGCCGAGCCGGACGGTGCGCCCCGCGACGGTGCCGGAGATCCCCGAGCCTGCGACCTCTGCGACCCCTGTTGGGATGGTGAGTTCGAGGTGGCGCTCCCGGGAGGCCCGCACCAGAGCGGAGGCGAGGACGTGGTTCGACATCTGGTCGAGCGATGCAGCGAGCCGGAGGAGCTCCTCGGCGTCGAGTGTGTCGTCGAAGAGGGAGACGTCGGTGAGCGACGCCTCGCCCATCGTCAGGGTGCCGGTCTTGTCGATCACGAGGATCTGGGCGTCGGCGAGCTGTTCGAGGACTCCCCCGCCTTTCACGACGGCACCCCGATGGGCGGCCCGCGAGATGCCCGAGACGATGGCGATCGGCACGGCGAGGAGCAGCGGGCACGGGGTCGCGACGACGAGGACGGCCAGCGCCCGCACCGGGTCGCCGGAGACGACCCATGCGACGCCTGCGACGGCAAGCGCGAGTGGAACGAACCCGAGCGCGTACCGGTCGGCGAGCCGGGAGACCGGGGGTTTGGCCGCTTGGGCCTGTTCGACGAGGCGCACGATGCCCGCATACGTGCTGTCTTCGGCTCGGGCTGCGGCCACGAGGTGGAAGCTCTCGCCGGCGTTGACGGCGCCGCTGGAGACGCGGTCCCCAGGATCGTGGGTGACCGGCACCGACTCGCCGGTGAGCGACGATTCGTCGAGGACGGCGCGGCCGTCCACCACGACGCCGTCCACCGGCACGATCTCCCCGGCCTTGACGAGGAGGCGATCCCCGACGTCCACTTCGCCGACGGGGATCGTGACGACCGTGTCGTCGGTCATCCGGTGTGCCTCCCGCGGGGAGCGCTCAAGGAGCGAGGTCAGTTCTTGCTCGGCTCGTGAGGCGGCATAGGCGTCGAGCGCTTCACCTGTCGCCAGCATGAGCCCGACGATGGCCGCCGCCAGGTACTCGCCGAGGGCGATGGCTCCTCCGATCGCCAGCAGGGCGATGATGTCGAGGCCCACCTCGCGGCGGCGGATGGCCTCGACGAAGCCCATCAGCAGCGGGAGCGCGGCCACCGCGCCGGTCGCCGACCAGGCAACGGCTGCCACGGCGTCGGCCCCCGCCAGGGCCCCCACGCCGCCGGCGATGCAGCCGACGACGGTGGCGAGCACGAGCAGGCCGGATCTGCTTCGGAGGATCGTCACGACGGCGCGTTGCACGCCCGTACTTTGCCACGTCGGCGGACTGGGCGAACCGGGTGGGAGGTAACCCAGACGAGGTTCCGTGCGTTGTTGTGGGCATGACGGCCTACGGTTCCCCGCTCACCTTCCACAACGTCCGGCGAGTCCGGCGCCTCCGCCTCCGGGCGCAGCGCAGCCGACTGCGGACGATGCGGCGCCGGGTTCCGGAGGCCGCCCTCCTGTTCGATCCTTCGTGGGTCAGGGTCGAGGACCCCACCCACGTCCGGGCAGCTTGAGGACAGTTCGGCCGGCGGTCCTGTCGGCCGGCGGGTTCGGAGCGGCGCCGGGCGCCGTTCCCGGCCTGCGTGGTTCGGTATGGTCGGAGGGGAGACCTCGGAAAGGGATCCCATGCCGAGCAGGCCGCGCTCCATTCGCACCACGCTGATCTGTCTGGCACTCGTCTCCGCCGTGACCGGCCTCACCGGGGCGCCGGGCTCAGCGCAGGCCTCCCTCGTGGGCGTCTGGCAGGGGCCCGAAGACGACGGGACCGGCGGGACCATCACCGTGGCGGTCGACGAGGACGGCGAAGGAAGGCTGGCCTTCTTCGCGCGCGACTCCCGAGTCATCGGATGTGGCGGGGAGGCCGGGGTGGCTGCCGGTCGCGGCGAGCGAATCGACCGCACGACCACCGAGCTACATCTCTACTTCGACGTGATCGTCTGCGCCGACGGGACCCGGGTGCGCACGCCGGGTGGCCGGATGGTGCTGCTGCACGAAGGCGACCGGCTGAGGCTCGACCCCGATTCCGGAACGGAGTGGGTCGGGACCAGGGTGTGCGATCCGGATGATCCGGCACCGGGCACGATCATGGGCACCGACGGAGACGACGTGCTGAACGGCACTCGCAACGCCGACATCATCGACGGAGGAGACGGACACGACCGCATCTGGGGCCGGGGCGGCGACGATATCGTCTGCGGCGGAGCGGGCGACGACGAGGTGTACGGCAACTTCGGGCTCGACGTGGTCTGGGGGGATGCCGGAGACGATGTGCTCTACGGAGGATTCAACGCCGACGGCGTCTTCGGGAACTCCGGCAGCGACGAGGTACGGCCGCAAGCCGGTGACGACTTCGGCTCGGGAGGCGCCGGCGACGACATCCTCGACGGCTTCTACGGTCACGATGTGCTCGACGGCGGCGACGACGACGACGATGCGTGGGGCCGCATGGGGCGCGACCTGCTCCTCGGCGGGAGCGGCGACGACTTTCTCTCGGGCGGCAGGGGACCCGACGAGGCGAACGGCGAGCAAGGAACCGACACGTGCCGCGCCGAGACGTGCACGGCATGTGAAGGGGACGCTCCCGAGCCGCCTGGGGCGTGCACCCCGTCGCCGGCTCCTCGCGTCGGCGATCTCGACGCCCGGGTGACGCCCGACCTCCCCGAGCCGGAGCCCCGCGGGGTGTACCAGGACCCGGTCTTCGGGACGTGTGTCACCCGAGTGACCGACCGGGCATCCGATCCTGCTCCGGGCGATCCGTCGCCCGGCCTCACCAATGAGTACTCCCGGGTGCAGGCCTGGAACTGGGACGGGTCACGTTTCGTGGTCAGAGGCACGGAGGGCACCTGGTATGTGTACGACGCCGATTCGCACCTTCCGACTGGGGAGCTGCCCATCACCGAGGAGCCGCGCTGGGATGGCGACGACCCGGACCTGCTCTACTACGCCGACGGCACCGAGCTTCGGGCATACGACGTCGCCGCCGGGACCGACCAGCTCGTGCACGACTTCGGGGATGTGCTTCCGGGAGCGGACATCGTCTCGGTGCGAACCCGGTGGGAGGGCAGCCCTTCCCGGGACACCGCCACGTGGGGTCTCATGGCGCAGGACGACGAGTGGCTGGCTGCGGCGTTCCTGGTCTACGACCTGGACGCCGACACGGTCGTCGCCGTCCGCGATCTCCGAGGCCTGGACGATTGGCGGCGGGATGTCGACTCGGTCACCATGACGCCCTCGGGCACCTCGTTCCTCGGCTACTTCCCGGACTGCCCGGAGGGGACCATGGGCACCGACTCCTCGCCGTGCGGGCTCATGGTGTACGACCGGGACCTCACCGGCGGACGAGGGCTGGTGCGGGCCATCGGGCACTCCGACGCCGCCTACGCCGCCGACGGCGGAGAGGTGGTCGTCTACCAGGATGTGGACACCGACCACATCGCCGTAGTCGACCTCGACACCGGCAACGTGTCGCAGCTGTGGCAGATCGACTACTCCTACTCCCCCATCGGACTGCACTTCTCGGGTCGCGCCTTCGACCGGCCCGGTTGGGCGCTCGTCTCCACGTACGAGGGAGCAGATGCCACGTGGATGGACGATTCCGTGTTCGCTGTGGAACTGCGACCCAACGGGCGGGTGATCCGCCTGGCGCATACCCATTCCGTGGTCGATCCCGAGTCGGGCCACGGCTACTGGGCGGAGCCCCGCGCCACCGTGAACCGGGATTTCACGAAGGTGCTGTTCGCCACCAACTGGGGTCGCTCCGACACCGACGAGATCGACACCTATGAGATCGAGATCCCCGATGCCTGGTTCGAGGGGTGAGGTCTGGGGAGCGACTGCTCGGTGCTCTGGACCGGTGTGAGCGAGCGGAGGCCGGTCCGCCTGCGCCGTCGGGCGAAACGGCGTACCGCCGTTCGCGCCGAAGCCTGATCTCGCCGGGCGCTGCAGCGCCACCCGAAGACGACGGAACCCCTGAAAATCCAGGGGTTCCGCTCCGTCGGGCTGGCCGGATTTGAACCGGCGACCTCTTGACCCCCAGTCAAGCGCGCTAACCAAGCTGCGCCACAGCCCGTGCCGCACGAGTGTACCGCGGCCGGTGCGGATGCCGGGAACGGCCTGTCAGCGTCCCCGGTCTCGTCTCGGGCGGCTCCGGGCGACCAGCCGGATCGGCGTGCCGGTGAAGTCGTACGTGCTCCGCAACCGCCCCTCCAGGAACCGCAGGTAGTCGGGTCCCAGGTCTCCACCGCGCAGGAACAGCACGAGGGTGGGAGGCCCCGTCCCCACCTGGGTGGCGTACACGATCTTGGCCCGCCTCCCCTTGCGAACCGGGGGCGGATGCGCCTCCTGCCACTCGCGGACCCGCCTGTTCAGCTCCGGGGTGGGGATGCGGGTCTGACGGGTCTCGAGCACCAGGCGGATCGCCTGGGGGAGACGGTGCACCCGGGCGCCGGTGAGTGCCGACATTCGCAGCACCGGAGCCCAGCCGACGAAGGCCAGCCGGTCCCCCACGCCGTCCTCCACCCACTCCTTGTCTTCCGGCTCGGCGGCGTCCCACTTGTTGAGCACCACGATGAGCGCGGCACCGGCCTCAGCGATCTCCTCGGCGAGGCGCTGCTCCTGGTGGGTGACCCCGTCTGTGGCGTCGACCACGAGGAGCACGACGTCGGCTTCCGCCAGCGCCTCCCGGGCTCGCAGCACCGAGTAGTACTCGGTCGGCTCGTCGACCCGGGCTGCCCGGCGGATCCCCGCGGTGTCCCAGACCCGCAGCGGTTCGCCGTCCAGGTCGACGATCGCGTCGACCGCGTCCCGGGTGGTCCCGGGCTCCGGCGACACCAGGACGCGCTGCTCGCCGAGCAAGCGGTTGAGGAGCGTGGACTTCCCCACGTTGGGGCGGCCCAGGATGGCGAGCGTCGTGATGTGCTCGTCCTCCGGCTCCTCGTCCTCGGCCTCCGGCAGGGCAGCCACGACTGCGTCGAGGAGGTCTCCGGTGTTCCGGCCGTGCAGCGCGCTGATCGGCATCGGATCACCGAGACCGAGGCCGTACAGGCTCCCGACGTCGAGCTCCACCTTGGGAGTGTCCGCCTTGTTGGCGACCAGGATGTGGGGGACTCCGGAGGCCTGCACGATCCGGGCCACGGAGAGGTCGTCGTCGCCGAACGGCACGGTGGCGTCGGTGACGAACAGCACGAGGTCTGCGCCGCTGAGAGCCGCCTCCGCCTGGCCGCGGATGCCGGCCACGAGCTCGTCTCCCCCGACTTCCCAGCCGCCGGTGTCCACGACCACGAACCTGCGGCCCGCCCACTCGGCGACGAACTCCTTGCGGTCGCGGGTCACTCCCGGTTTCTCCTCGACGACGGCGGCGCGCCGACGGAGGAACCGGTTGACGAGGGTGGACTTGCCGACGTTGGGTCGGCCGACCACCGCGACGACGGGCAGCCGGCTCATGGCCGGCCGGGAGGACGGATCACGGCGGCCAGGATAGGTGGTTGGCCGGCGCTCTCCCGTACCATGCGCCGTCATGGTCGACACGGTCCTGCTCGCCGAACCGCGCGGCTTCTGCGCCGGAGTGGAGATGGCCATCAAGGCCCTCACCTGGATGGTGCGGGTCTTCGAGCCGCCGGTGTACTGCTACCACGAGATCGTCCACAACGCCACGGTGGTCGAGGCGTTCCGGCGCTCCGGGGTCGTATTCGTCGACTCGATCGACGACGTTCCCGAGGGAGCTCCGGTCATGCTGTCGGCGCACGGGTCGGCCCCCGAGGTCGTCGCCGCCGCCGAGGCCCGCAGCGCGGTGATGGTCGACGCGGTCTGCCCGCTGGTCACCAAGGTGCACCACGAGGTGAAGCGCATGGCGGCCGACGGGTACGACATCATCTACGTGGGGCACGACGGCCACGACGAGGCGGTGGGCACCGTAGCGGTCGCACCCGACGCCGTCACGCTCGTCGATCCCGACCGGGGGCTGGGGACGTTTACGGCCGCCGACCCATCCAAGGTGGCCCTCGTCGCCCAGACCACGCTGGGGATGCACGAGTGGTCCCGGGTCCTCGACGAGGCCTCCGCGCAATACCCGGAGCTGTGGACCGCCCGCAAGAGCGATCTCTGTTACGCCACCACCAACCGCCAGGAGGCCGTCGAGGTCCTTGCGGAACGGAGCGACCTGGTCCTGGTGGTCGGCAGCGAGAACTCGTCGAACACGCAAGCCCTGGTCCGCATGGCCCGGGCCGCCGGGGGAACCGCGCACCGCGTGGACGGGCCCGGTTCCATCGACCCGTCCTGGCTCGACGGGGTGTCGGTGGTGGGAGTCACCGCAGGGGCTTCTGCACCGGACCAGTCGGTGCGTGCGGTCATCGACGCTCTCGCCCCTGGGGACGGCGTGCAGCTCGTCTCGGTGACGTCGGAAGGCGAGTACTTCCCGCCGCCGCCCCGGCTGAGGGCCTTCCTGGCGGCGCTGCAGGCAGCCGTCGAGGGAGGCGTCGCCTGCCGGGCGCCGGGACAGACCGGGCCGCTCGACGACGATCGCGCCTGGGGAGCGGCGGCGGCGCTGGACCTGCTCGGCGGCTAGTGCTCTGTCCGGGAGCCTCGCCAGAGGTTTCTGGACCGCGGCGCTAACGCAGCACGTCGTCGAGCAGGCCGATGACGAGGGCGGTCACCTCGTCCACGCCGAGCCAGGATGTGTCGATGATCACCGCATCGGCGGCCGGCGCCAGCGGGGACGCGGCCCGAGTCGAATCGGCTGCGTCCCGGGCCGCCAGGTTCCGTTCGATCTCGGTCAGCGCAACACCCTCTGCTTCCCGATCGCCGGACCGCCGCCGTGCCCGGACGGCGGGATCGGCGGTGAGGAACACCTTCAAGGTCGCGTTCGGGAACACGACGGTGCCGATGTCGCGTCCTTCCACCACCGCATGACCGCCGTGGCGGCCGACCCAGTCTCGCTGCGCCTGCACGACGATCTCACGCACCTGGGGGATCGCCGAGACTGCGCTCACGTGCGCGGTAACGTCCGCCGAGCGGCAGGCGTCGGTGACGTCTCGGCCGTCCAGGAACATCCTTCCCGACCCGTAGTCGAGCAGCGCGCCGCGCACGACGTCGACGACGGCCGCGAGCTGTGCGGGGTCCAATCCTGCGTCGAGCACTGCCAGGGTCACCGCCCGGTAGTACGCGCCGGTGTCGAGATAGGCCGCGTCGAGGTGCCCGGCGAGGGCCCGTGCCACCGTGCTCTTGCCGACGGCCGCCGGCCCGTCTACCGCGACGACGACCACGTCGCCTCCAGCGTCTCCCGGAATCCGGGCCATGAGACATCCACGGCGTCGAACCCCCGAACCGTCACCGGCGACCGGCCGGCTGCAGCTGCCGTCGCGGCCGCCATAGCGATGCGGTGATCCCCGGCGGCATCCACCACTCCCCCTGCGTACGGGCCGCCGAGGCCGGACACGGTGAACCCGTCCTCGTGCGCGGTGGCCGAACCGCCCAGGGCGCGAATCATCGCCACGGTGGTGGCGATCCGGTCGCTCTCCTTGGCGCCCAGCTCCGCTGCATCGCGCACCTCGGTCTCCCCGGATGCGACCCCGGCGAGCACTGCGACCAGCGGCAGCTCGTCCACCGCGCGCAGGGCCAGCGGCGCCCGGATGTGGACGCCGCGCAGCGACGCGGCCCGTACCGTCACGTCCCCGACCGGATCTCCGTGCGCCGCCCCGGTCACCGACCTCACCACGATCGCCCCCATCGACTCGAGGATGTCGAAGAAGCCGGTCCGGCCCGGGTTCAGCGAGATGCCCCTCAGGTGGATGTCGGAGCCGGGGACCAGGGCGGCGGCGGCCGCCAGGTAGGCGGCCGAAGACGGGTCGCCGGGGAGCTCGAAGGCGGTGGGCGGCACCGGGCCCGGTTCGACGCGAAACGCCGTGGACGTGATCCAGCGTCCCAGGCCGAGGCTCGCCAGCCAGCGCTCGGTGTGATCGCGGAAGCCGGGCGGGGAGTCGATCGTCGTCGTCCCCTCCGCCTGCAGAGCGGCGAGGCTCACCGCGGTCCGCACCTGGGCGGATGGAAGGTCGAGGGTCAGGCTCGTACCCCGAAGTGCGCCGCCGCGCACCACCACCGGAGGGGTGCCCTCGACGCTGACCGCCACCGAGGCACCCAGCGCCGCCAAGGGGTCGACGAGCCTCCGCATCGGCCGGCGCATCAAGGACGGATCACCGATGAGGGTCACCGTGAACGGCCGTCCCGACAAGGCACCCGCCAGGAGCCGGAGCGTCGTCCCGGAGTTGCCCGCGTCGAGGGGGCCGTCCGGCTCGGTCCAGTCCATGACCCCAGGCGAGGACACCCCCTCTGGGGTGACGGTCACGCCCAGGCGGGCGAGCGCGGCCGTCGTGGACCGCACGTCGTCGCCCGGGGCCAGCCCGGCGATGCGGCTGCTGCCGTGTGCCATCGCCGCCAGCACCAGCGCGCGATGCGACATCGACTTGTCGCCGGGCAGCGTCGTCGAAGCGCTGAACGGGCGCGCCGGTGGGAGGAAATCTGCGTCGGGCACGGGCGCATCATGCCACGCCGGCGGTGCGGAACAGTGCGCGCACCTCCTCGAGGGTCAGGGGGCGCCACTCCCCCGGTCGGAGGGCCCGGTCGGCGACCGGCCCGATCGCCGTCCTCACCAAACGCTCGACGGGATGCCCGATCGCGTCCAGC
>CAYXHU010000016.1:0-12292 GCA_964464675.1 uncultured Acidimicrobiia bacterium | reverse complement strand
GGGCGCCGGGGATCAGGGCCGTCGCCATGCCGTGGGCCGTGTACCTCCATCCCGGGCATCTGGAGCGCCCACCCGCCGAGCTCGGCCCGCTCATCGTGCACGAGCTGACACACGTGGACCAGTGGCGGCGCCTCGGTCCGTTCGGGTGGGCCCGTGCCTACCTGGGGGACTACCTGCGGGCCCGGCTGCGCGGAGTGGGGCACACCGCGGCCTACCGGGGCATCGGGCTCGAGGCGGAGGCCAGGGCCACTGCCCGGCGAATCGGGACTGAGGCATGATCGGCTCGAACGCAGGGTGGCGGGTCGGCGACGCGGCGCTTGCCCTTCTCGCCGGGCTACTGGCCGGAACCCTGGCGCAAGCGGTCCTGGGGTTCGACGACCCGACCGTCACCGGCATCTTCGCCTTCGTCATCCCGGCACAGACGCTCGGAACCCTCGCCGTCGTGGCGATCACCGCGAGGTCCCGTTCCATCGGCGTCGTCGGCTCGCTGGGCCTCACCGCAGACACGCGCGACCTGTCCGGGCTGCTCGTCGGCGCCGGCCTGCAGGTGGTGTTGACGCTGATCACCGGAGTGGTCCTGCAGCTCCTCGAACAGGCCGGCATCGGCGAGGTACCCGAGCAGGAGGTGGTGCAGCTCGCCGAGGAAGCGCTCACCGTCGCCGAGCGAACCGCGGTGATGGTCGGTTCGGTGATCCTCGCGCCGCTCACCGAGGAGCTCGTGTTCCGCGGGGTGCTGCTGCGAGCCGTGCTCGCCAGGTGGGGCGAGCGGGCCGCGATCTACGGCACGGCCGTGGTCTTCGGTGCCTTCCATCTCATCGACCCGAATGCCGTGGTGGCGGTTCCGGCCCTCGTGGTGGTGGGAATCGTGCTCGCACGGCAGGTCGTGGCCACGGGGCGACTGGCGCGGGCCTTCTTCACGCACGTAGGTTTCAACCTGGTCTCCATCGTGGTGCTGTTCATCGTGGAGGGGCTGTGACGATGCGCTGGGGCGTGGCAGGGACGGGGGTGATCGCAGGAGCGTTCGTCGCCACGATCGGGGAGATGGAGGACGCCGTCGTGGCCGCAGTCGGCAGCGACGACCCGGGGCGCGCCGCAGCGTTCGCCTCCAGCCACGGCATCCCGGCGTGGGTGGCGCCGCACGCGGCGCTGGCGGACCTCGACGGCATCGACGCCGTTTATGTGGCGGCCACAAACGACCGGCACCTCGGGCCTGCCGTCGCGTGTCTCGATGCAGGGATCCCGGTGTTATGTGAGAAGCCACTCGCGCTGTCGCTGCAACAGACCGAGCTCATCGTCGCGGCGGCCCGGCGCACCGGCACCTTCCTGATGGAGGCGTGGTGGACCCGATTCCTGCCGTTCTACGAAGAGGTGGAGCGGATCGTGGCGTCGGGTGAGCTCGGTCCAGTGCGGTGGCTGCAGGCGGATCTCGGGTTTCCGGCTCCTCCGGTGCCTCGAGGGAGGCTCTGGGCGCCCGAACTGGGCGGCGGTGCGCTGCTCGACATCGGTATCTATCCGCTGAGTCTGGCCCATGCGCTGCTGGGTGCCCCGGACGAGACGCGCGCTGTTGCGGAGATCACCGAGGTGGGGGTCGACGCTCAGGTAGGCGTGGTTTCCCGCCACGAGGGGGGAGCCGTCTCGGTGCTGTCGGCGTCCCTCACCGCCGACACCGGGATGGAGGCGACGATCGCCGGACCGTCCGGGCGGATCCGGGTTCACGCTCCCTTCCACCACTCGCCGCTCGTCGCGGTCCATCGCGCCGGGGCGACGCTGGCGGTTCGGGACAGCTCCTATGAGGGGTCCGGCTACCGGTTCGAAGTCGAGGAGGTGCACCGCTGCATCGAAGCCGGGAGGACCGAGAGCTCGCGGCGTCCTCTCGCGGACACCCTCGCCGTGATGGCGTGGATGGATGAAGTGCGCCGCCAGGTGGGAGTGCACTACCCCGGCGAGTGACGGGGGTCTTCCCGGTGCCCGTGCTGCGTGGTAGTTGGGGAGCGGGGCCGGCCTCTCGGCCGGGACGTCATGGACCGGAATCAGTGGAGCGTCGTCGCCGTCGTGCTGGTGGCGGCGGCCTCGGGTGCGATGTGGTTCTCGGCCGGGGCCCCCGAGGCGCCGCCGATCACGCTCGTCGAATCGGCACCGGCGGAACGGCCGATGCTCACCGTCCACGTGTCCGGGGCGGTGGCCGTTCCCGGCCTGGTTCGTCTTCCTCCCGATTCGAGAGCCGCCGACGCGATCGCTGCGGCGGGCGGAGCCCTTCCTGAGGCGGCCCTCGGGTCGGTGAACCTGGCCGCGCCGCTCGCCGACGGCCAGCACCTCCTCGTGCCGGGTCGCGACGACGGGCTCACGAACGCGGCGCCGGGCGGATCGCCGGTGCGCATCAACACGGCGTCGGCGGCAGACCTCGAGTCGATCCCCGGGGTCGGCCCGGTGCTCGCCCAGCGCATTGTCGAGTACCGGGAGCACAACGGGCCCTTCCAGGATGTCGACGACTTGCTCGATGTCGCCGGGATCGGTGAGGCGAAGCTGGCGGCACTGCGCGAGTCGGTGCAGGTGCCCTGAAACGGCTCCGTCTCCCCGCCGGCCCCGAGGCGAGGGCCTGCCTCGCCGCTGCGGGTGTGTGGGCGGGGGCGATCGCAGGGCTCTGCTCGCCGCTCGGAGTCGTGGCGGCCGCGGGCGGATCGGGCGTGGTGGCCGGGTTGGTCGGGCGCCGGGTCGCCGTGCTGGCCGTCGTCGTCGTGGCGGTGGGAGGAGCCGCAGGCATGTTGGCGGCCGATCGGCGTCAGGCCACCGCGTCTGCTGTGGTGCCCGAAGGAAGGGTCGAGCTGGCCGGGAGGCTGGCCGGCGATCCGGTGCCGGCGGATCGGGGCCGGACCTTCGCGTTCGAGCCGACCCACCTGCGCGGGCCGGGGGGGTGGTCTGAGTGGAGCGGGCCGCGCCTCGTGGTCGCCGGTGGGAACACGGGCCCAGAGGTGGCTGCAGGGGACCGGGTCCGGGTCGTCGGATCCTTGGGGGCGCGCTCCGGCACGTACCGTGGTGACCCGGTCGCAGGGTGGATGTGGGCCGTCACGGTGGACCTCATCGGTCCTCCGTCGGATCCGCTGTTCACCGCGGCGAATCTCGCCCGGAGGCGGATCGCCGCAGGCCTCGAGTCGTTCGCCGGCAGGCCGGCGGCCGGGCTGCTCGCCGGCTTCCTCATCGGCGACGTGCGCGGCCTTCCCGACGCGGACCGCGAGGCGTTGCAGCGTTCCGGCCTGTCCCACTTCGTGGCCGTGTCGGGCAGCAACGTGGCGCTGTTCCTGGCGGGCTGGTGGCTCGTGGCAGGGCCGCTGGGCTGGGGCCCGCGGCGTCGGGCGGTGCTCGGCCTCGCCGGGGTCGTCCTGTTCTGTGTGATCACCCGCGGGGAGCCTTCGGTGGTGCGGGCCTCCACGATGGCCGGCGTTGCCCTCGTTGGGAGGCTGGCCGGCGTGCCGGTGTCCGGGTGGGTGGCGCTCGGCACGGCGACCTGCGGCCTGCTGCTCGTGTCGGCGGATCTCGCGGTGGATCTCGGGTTCCAGCTGTCCGTGGCGGCCACCGCCGGGGTGCTGGCCGGTGCCGGCGTGTTCGGCGGCCGGCGTCCGCGGTGGCTGTGGACGGCCCTCGGCGCGACGCTGGCTGCTCAGGCGGCGGTGGCGCCGCTGCTGCTGGTTCGCATCGGGACCCTGCCGCTTGCTGCTCCCGTCGCCAACGTGCTCGCCGCTCCCCTGGTCGGGTTCGCCACCGCCGTCGGCGGGATCGGCGTCCTGGCCGGACTGGACGCAGTGACCGCCTCAGGCCTCGCTGCAGCGGATCTGGTGTTGCAGGTCGCCCGGGTGGGGGCGGATCTTCCACAGCTGGGGCCGGCGGGCACGATGATGGTCGCGGGGATGGGCGTGCTGGCGTGGCGGCGGAGGCTCCGTCCGTTCGTGGCGATCGCCGGGGCCGCCGCGCTGGGGTGGACGGCGATGCCGCACGGGGGACCCCCGCCCGTCCCCGAGGTCGTGGTGCTCGACGTGAGCCAAGGGGATGCCGTGCTGCTGAGAGATCCGGGCGGCGCGATGGTGCTCATCGACGGCGGGCCGGATCCGGCGGTGCTGCGCGCCGCGTTGCGGCGGTGGGGGGTCCACCGGATCGACCTGCTGGTGATCACAGACGAGCACGCCGACCACGTGGCGGGGCTGGTCGGGATCACCGGCATGGCGGACGTCGGGAAGGTATGGCGGGGGCCCCGATCTGGCGAGCTGCTCGACCGGGTGGTCGCCGAGCTCTGGAGCGCAGGCGTGCCGGTCGCAGTCCCCGAACCCGGGTGGCGTGCCGCCGTCGGCGGGTTCTCGGTGGGCGTGATCGGCCCGGTTCGGCGCTACGCCTCGCCCAACGACGAGTCGATCGTGCTCTGGGTCGAAGCCGCCGGCCGGACCGTCCTGCTGGCGGGAGACGTGGAGGCCTTCGCTCAGGCGGATCTCGGTCCGCGAGCCGCGGACGTGATGAAGGTGCCCCACCAGGGTGCCGCGACGAGCGATCTCGAGTGGCTGGCCGCGAGTGCGCCCCGGGTTGCGGTGATCAGCGTGGGGCCGAACGACCACGGGCATCCTTCGCCTGAGGTCGTCGCCGTGCTGGAGGCAGCCGGTGCACGGGTGGTGCGAACCGATCACCACGGTGACGTCGTGATCCGGCTCGGCTCCTGACTGCCGGGCCGTTTCGGTGTCGGAGCGGCCCGCTACCGTCACCGTCATGAAACCCGTCCTGGCCGTTCTGGGCCCCCGCGACGCAGGCCCCGGCGAGCGTGAGGAGATGCTGCGCCGGGGCCGTGCTCTGCTCGACCAGGCAGCCGTGGACGACATCGAGCGCATCGACGTGCCCGGCCGCGGTGCCGGGGAGGAGGGTGAGGGAACGCTGCGCGCCGAGGTGGAGCGTGTCGTGCCGGCGCTCCAGAGCGGCTCGTTGTTCGGCGGGCGAAGCGGGGTGCTCGTCGTCGACGCCCAGAACCTGCAGAAGGCCGAAGCCGAGGTGGTGGCCGAGCTGAGCAGGGCCGTCGACGGTGACGCAGTGGTCGTGTGCTTCGTCGTCGAGGGTTCGCTTCCGGCTTCGCTCGGCGCCGTCGTCAAGGAACGGGGTGAGACCACCACCGTCCGTCAGATGAGGGAGCAGTCGGTGGGGGACTGGGTGCGTGCCGGGGCTCGTGACCGCGGCATTCGGCTCGCACCGGACGGCATTTCCGCTCTGGTGCAGCGGTTCGGCACGGACACCGCTTCGCTCGGGCGGGCTCTGGATCAGCTCGCGGCCACCAAGGAGCCGCTCACTGCCGAGGCGATCATCGCCAGGTTCCGGAACCGTCCCGACGAACCGTTGTGGCTGTACACGGACGCGGTCGTGTCCGGGGACACGGGAGCGGCGTTGCGCCGTCTGGCGGACGTGCTCACCCATGGGCATCCGCTCCAGGTGCTCGCCGCGCTGGAGCGCGATCTGCGCCAGCGGGCCATGGCCGCGGTGGCACCCGACCTGGACACCTTCGCCGAATGGCTCGGGGCGAAACCGGAGCACTACCCGGTGAAGAAGGCCTGGGCCGCCCGGCGCACGGCGACGGATGGGGATCTCCGGAAGGCACTGGAGGCGATGGCGAGAGCGGACGTGACGCTGAAGACCGCTCCCGAGGCGACCCACCGCCCGACCATGGAGCGGCTCACGGTCGCGCTGTGCAGGTGGTACGGGGGCCGCCGGCGTTCCTGAACGGCCCGTGCACGTGGCGGGCAGGAGGGGCTCCGCCGGAGACGACGCGACCGAGGCGACGCGGGTGCTGTGAGCCCTGGGGATCAGCCCTCGTAGGGGCGTACCGCGACGATCTCCACTTCGAAGGTGCCGCCGGGAGCCTGGTAGGCGACGGTGTCGCCGACGCCGGCCCCGAGGAGCGCGCTGCCGAGCGGGCTGGACGGGCTGGCCAGCATCAGCCCGGCGACCTTGTTCTCCTGAGGGGCCACGAAACAGTCCAGCTGGTCGCCGTCTGCATCCTTGATGGTGACCACCGATCCGATCGTGACGTGACCGGCATCCTCGGCTTCCCTGACCTCGGCGGTGTCGAGCAGGTGCTTGATCCGGCGGATCCTCGCCTCCATGAGACCTTGCTCGTGCTTGGCGGCCTCGTAGTCGGCGTTCTCACTGATGTCGCCGTGGGACCGCGCCTCTGCGATGCGCTCCTCGATGTGGGTGCGGCCGTCCGTGGTGAGCTGCTCGAGTTCCTCCTCGAGCCTTCGGTACGCGGCCGGAGTCAGCCAGGTTGGTTCGGTCATGGGCCCGAGGTGGGGGTCAGCCGGCGAGCAGGCGATCGACCTGCGCGGCGAGGCGGGACTTGCGGCGAGCAGCCGTCCGCTTGTGCAGCACTCCCTTGGAGACCGCGGTGTCCGTCGAGCTCTGGGCGGTGCGGAGCGCCTCGCGGGCTGCATCGGCGTCGCCGGTGCGCGCCGCGTCGAGCGCCTTCTTGGCGTACGTCTTCAGCTCGGAACGAACCGACTTGTTGCGCTGCCGCCGCTGCTCGTTGGTGCGGTTGCGCTTGATCTGCGACTTGATGTTGGCCATGCCTGACCCCGGTTCGAAGAGGGGAACGGCGGCAGGTTAGCAGGGGCCGGGTGCCGGTACAATGCCGCGCCTTCCCTCCCGGAGCACCGGTGTCCGTCACGTCGCGCATCCGCAACTTCTCGATCATCGCCCACATCGACCACGGCAAGTCGACCCTGGCCGACCGGCTCATCGAGCGCACCGGCACGGTGAGCAGCCGGGAGATGCGGGCGCAGCTGCTCGACTCGATGGATTTGGAGCGTGAGCGGGGCATCACGATCAAGGCTCAGGCGGTGCGGATCTCCTACGTGGCGGCCGACGGCGAGGCGTACCTGCTGAACCTGATCGACACTCCGGGCCACGTGGACTTCTCGTACGAGGTGTCGCGCAGCCTGGCCGCCTGCGAGGGGGCGGTGCTGCTCGTAGACGCGGCCCAGGGCGTCGAGGCACAGACCCTCGCCAACGCGTTCCTGGCCGTGGAGGGTGGCCTGGAGATCGTTCCGGTGATCAACAAGGTCGATCTTCCTGCAGCCGACCCGGAGCGAGTGGCTGCCGAGCTCGCCGCCGTGTTGGGCATCGACGCCGGCGAGATCATCCGTGTCTCGGCGAAGACCGGGGACGGTGTGGACGAGCTGCTCCAGGCGATCGTCGACCGGCTGCCGGCTCCCGTGGGAGATCCGGACGCTCCGCCGCGTGCCCTGGTCTTCGACTCGTACTACGACACCTACCGCGGGGTCGTGTGTTACGTGCGGGTCGACGAGGGGAGGGTGTCCACCGGCGATCGGCTTCGGTTCATGGCGACCGGTGAGGAGGCGGACGCGGACGAGGTCGGCGTGCTGACTCCCAAGGCGGTTCCGGTTGCGGCTCTCGGGCCCGGGGAAGTCGGATACCTGATCTCGGGGGTCAAGGAGATCGATCGGATTCGGGTCGGCGACACGGTCACTCGCTCGGATCGGCGCGCCACGACGCCGCTCGCCGGATACCGGGAGCCCAAGCCGATGGTGTTCAGCGGATTGTTCCCCACCGAAGGAGACGACTTCGAGCGCCTCCGGGAAGCGCTCGAGAAGCTGCGCCTGAACGACTCGTCGCTGGTGTTCGAGCCGGAGACGTCCCGGGCGCTCGGCTTCGGGTTCCGCTGCGGCTTCCTCGGGCTGCTGCACATGGAGATCGTGCGCGAACGCCTCGAGCGTGAGTACGACCTCGACCTGGTGACGACTGCGCCGTCGGTGGCGTTCCGGGTGGGCCTGCCCGACGGCACGGAGCGGGAGGTGCGCAGCCCCCAGGATCTCCCGAGCGACCGCACCGAGGTGCTGGAGCCGTTCGTGCGGGTGATGGTGATCGCTCCCTCCGAGTACACCGGCACGGTCATGGAGCTGCTCCAGGAGCATCGTGGCGAACTGGGCACGATGCAGTAC
The DNA here is from genome assembly GCA_964464675.1 of uncultured Acidimicrobiia bacterium. Classification (GTDB taxonomy): domain Bacteria; phylum Actinomycetota; class Acidimicrobiia; order Spongiisociales; family UBA11373; genus CAYXHU01. Next base: position 4,313 of record CAYXHU010000016.1, on the reverse strand, counting down.
CTCACTCCGGAGCGGGTCGAGCTCGTGTACCGCGTGCCGCTAGCAGAGATCGTGTTCGGGTTCTTCGATCAGCTCAAGTCCCGCACCCGGGGCTATGCCTCCCTGGACTACGAGCCCGACGGATACCGGATCTCGGACCTGGTCCGCGTCGACGTGCTGCTCAACGGGCAGCCGGTGGATGCCTTCTCGGCGATCGTGCATTCCGACAAGGCCTACCAGTACGGTCGGCGCCTGGTCGAGCGCCTGCGCGGGGTCATTCCCCGCCAACTGTTCGACGTGCCGATCCAGGCGGCGATCGGGTCGCGGATCATCGCCCGCGAGACGGTCAAGGCCAAGCGCAAGGACGTGCTCGCCAAGTGCTACGGCGGGGACGTCACCCGCAAGCGCAAGCTGCTGGAGCGCCAGAAGGAGGGCAAGCGGCGGATGAAGATGGTGGGCTCCGTGGAGGTCCCCCAGGAGGCCTTCATCTCCGTGCTGCAGGTCGATGCCGACTGACCCGCGTCCCGACGATCCTGCGCTGAACGACGAGGCGGCCGGCTGGGTCGGGGCCTACGTCCATGTGCCGTTCTGCCGCAGGGTGTGCCCCTACTGCGACTTCACGGTGGTCTCCGGCAAGGACCACCTCATGGCCCGGTACGTGGACGCCCTGGTCGCCGAGATCGGGCGCTGTGAGCCGTTCGAACGCCCGCTCGACGCGATCGCCGTCGGCGGAGGGACTCCGAGCCGGTTGGGCCCGGATGGACTGGGCCGGGTGGTCGGTGCCTTGCGGGACCGCTGCGGGCTGGCCGGCGACGCCGAGGTGTCGCTCGAGGCGAACCCGGAGGATTGGTCGCCCGGGTATGCGGAGGCACTCGTCGGGGCCGGGTTCACCCGCGTGTCGCTGGGGGTGCAGTCCTTCGATCCGGCGGTGCTCGCCGACCTGGGCAGGGTCCACACTCCCGACCAAGCCGATGCGGCGGTGGCTGCGGCCCGTGCTGTGGGGTTCCGCACCGTGAGCCTCGACCTCATCTACGGGAGCCCCGCCGATACGCCCGAATCGTGGCGCGGATCGGTGCGCCGGGCGCTGGCGTCCGGCATCGAGCACCTCTCCGCGTATGCGCTGACGGTGGAGCGGGGGACCGCGCTGGCGAGAGCCGTTGCCGCGGGAGCACCGGCACCCGACGAGGATCGGCAGGCGGACGCGTACGAGGAAGCCGTGGCCGCGGCGTCGGCTGCGGGGCTGATCCGGTACGAGACGTCGAACTTCGCGGCGCCCGGGCATGCGTGTCGCTACAACCTGCTCACCTGGGCCCAGGGCGAGTACCTGGCGTTCGGGTGTGCGGCCCACGGTCATCGCGCCGGCGTTCGGACCCGGGCGATCGCCCGGCTCGACCGGTACCTCGAAGCCGTCGAGGCGGGCCGGTCCGCGGTGCGCGGCACGGAGCGCCTCGCGCCGTGGGGGCGGGAATTGGAGCGGCTCATGCTCGGGTTGCGGCGGGCGGCGGGCGTGGCGGCGGGCCGTGCCGGCAGAGCGCTCGTCGAATCGGAGGACGGTGCCCGGCTCCGAGAGGCCGGGGTGCTGGTGGCGCGGGGTGATCGCCTGCACGTCGCGCACCCGCTGCTCGGCGACGAGGTGGCTCGCGCCGCGTTAGCACTCGCTCCACGCGAGTGCTAGTCAGGGCGGGCCCGCTGCTAACCTGCCGAGCATGCTGGACGATCGGAAAGCGGTCATCCTGCGGGCGCTCGTCGAGGAGTACATCCGCACCGGCGAGCCGGTGAGTTCGCGCGCCATCCTCGACCACAGCAGGCTCTCGTGCTCGAGCGCCACGGTGCGAACCGAGCTCTCCGAGATGGAGGGGGAGGGATACGTCGCCAAGCCGCACACGTCGGCCGGCAGGATCCCCACCGACGCCGGGTACCGCTACTACATCGACCATCTGTCTCCCGGCTCGCTCCGGCTGTCGGTGCGCACCCGCATCGAGGGGTTCTTCTCGACCGTGCACACCGAGTTGCGCAGGCTGCTGAAAGACACCTCCGGCCTGCTCGCCGACCTGACCCACTACCCGGCGGTCGTCGTCGGGCCCGCCTTGCAGGGCCAGATCATCCGCGACGTACACCTCATCCCTGTCGATCCCGCGTCCGTGCTGCTCCTCCTCGTGACCGACGGAGGCCAGGTGCGCCAGACGGTCTTGCGCCTCGATGCTCCGGTGACTCCTTCGGAGGTCTCCAGTGCCCAGGAGGCGCTGGCCGAGCAGGTGTCCGGGGAGAGGCTCGACGACCGGCTCGCCGAGAAGGATTCGCCGGGGTTCGAGGACGAGCTCCCCGCACCGTCGGCGCAGCTCGTGGATCGTGCACTGGCGGCCGTGGAGGGCGTGGCCGCCGGCCAGCGTGACGTCTTCATCGGGGGCACGAGCCTGATGGTGTCGCTGTGGGAGGACCTCACCCAGCTGCACCGCATCCTGGCTCTCCTCGAGCAGGAGAGCTCGGTGCTGTCGCTGATCGACGATCGGGGGGCCGGGACCTCGGTCCGCCTGGGCCGGGAGCTCGCCGACGAGGACGCCGATCTGGCGGTCGTGTCGAGCGGGTTCGGTGGCGGCGACTCGCCGGGCCGCATGGGGGTGCTCGGGCCGATGCGCATGGACTACCGCCGTACGATCAGGGTGGTCGAGGAGATCAGCGAAGCGCTCGACGAGCGGTTCGGAAGCTGATGCCGGACTACTACGCGGTCCTGGGCGTCGATCGGGACGCAACCACCGATGAGATCAAGCGCGCCTTTCGCAGGCTGGCGAGAGAGACCCATCCGGACGCCAATCCGGGTTCCCCCGAGGCCGAGCACCGGTTCCGGGAGATCGCAGAGGCCTACGAGGTGCTGTCCGACCCCCAGAAGCGCGCCGCCTACGACCGGGGCGGCTCGGTGGATCTCGGCGATTTGTTCTCCTCCTTCGCCGGCATCGACGACCTGTTGAGCCGGTTCTTCGGATCTGCTGCCGGTTTCGGGTTCCCGGGAGCGCGCACCGGCCCGGCGCAGGGCGACGACGTGATGGTCGGTGCGGATCTGACGCTCGCCGAGGCGGCCACGGGGGTGTCCCGCGAGGTGGAGTTCCGGGCTCCCGTGGAGTGTTCGGCGTGCCGGGGTTCGGGTTCCGAACCCGGCGTTCCGCTTGTCACCTGCGAGCGGTGCAGCGGGCAAGGCTCGGTGCGGGTCACCCGGCAGACGTTCCTGGGGACCACGATGTCGATCACCACCTGCGATCGCTGCCGCGGCCGAGGCAAGGTGGTGGCGCAAGCGTGCGAACGGTGCGAGGGGCGCGGTTCGACGATCGAGGACGCGGCCCTGACGGTCGAGATCCCCGCCGGGGTGGAGCATGGGACCCGGATGCGGGTGCCGGGACGGGGCGCGGCCGGAGAGCCCGGGGGTCGTCCGGGCGACCTCTACGTGGAGATCAGGGTGGAGCCGGACGAGCGCTTCGAACGCCACGGCGCAGACCTGATCCACCGTGTGGCGCTCGGGTTCTCCGAGGTGGCCCTGGGGACCACCGTGTCGATTCCGACGGTGGATGGTGATCCGATCGACGTCGACATCCCCGCAGGCACCCAGCTTGGGGATGTGTTCAAGCTGTCCCGGCTGGGGATGCCCCGCCTCCGCAGGCGCGGGCGTGGTGATCTGCTCGTGGAGGTCAGGGTCGAGGTGCCCACGTCGCTCACCGATGAGCAGGAGGATGCGCTGCGGGCCTACGCAGAAGCGGCCGGGGAGCGGCCCCTGGAAGGGAAGCGGCGTCGTCGTCGCCGCAGCACGTGATCCCCTGAGAGTCGGCGGATAGGAAGCGGGCTTTGCCCGCATGGTTGGTCTGTTCCCGAGCTGCGCCTTCGGCCGGGAGTCCGGCGGATGGGGTTCGCTGCGCTCGCCCAACCCGCGCGGCCTCTGACGCCACGCTGAGCGTTCACAATGCCTGCGCTCTGGCACCGCGGGGCGATCTCGGGTATGCTGCAACTGTGCGCAGCGCCGTCGAACACGCGGCGGTGTCGGCGCAGGGGAGTCGGAGGAGGCACGCAGCGTGGCGCCGACCTACAACGAACTCGTAGGGGCACGGCTTCGATCCATCAGACGACAGCGCGGGTTGTCGCTCCAGGACGTGCAACGCATCAGCAGCGGAGAGTTCAAGGCGGCCGTCGTCGGCGCCTACGAGCGGGGGGAGCGCAGCCTGTCGCTGCCCCGACTGCACCGCCTGGCGGGGTTCTTCCAGGTCCCGATCACCCAGTTCCTCCCCAAGGAGGACGCACCGGAGACGCCGCTCTCGCCCCAGGACATTGCCCAGATTGCCTATACCTCCGGG
>CAYXHU010000015.1:0-12367 GCA_964464675.1 uncultured Acidimicrobiia bacterium | reverse complement strand
GATCCCTCGATGGCCCCGGGGACCGGCACCCCCGAACCCGGGGGGATCATGCCCCGGGAGCTCCTCGACACGGTGCGCCGGCTCGGCCGGGAACTCGACGTGGTGGGAGCCGACGTCGTCGAGGTCGCCCCCGGGTACGACGGTCCGGGCGAGACCACGTCGCGGCTCGCCAATCGGGTCGTCCTCGCCCTCCTGGACGGCATGGCAGAGCGAGCCCTGGCTCACTAGCGGGGCGGGCACCCTCCGGGCGACCTGAGGAGCCGACGAGGGCTCGGCACCTAGATCGGTCCCGGACCGGGCATCGGTAGCCTCGGGATGCGTCGGAGAAGCGGAGGACCGATGAGGAGAACGGCCCTGACTGCTCCGAGACGACCGTCATCCGGCGCCTTTCAGAGTGCGAGACGAGCAGCCAGCTGGGAGCCGCCGGAGGGTTGGGCAATCTGCCGACCCAGCTCCTTGGCTTGCAGCCCTTCTTCTGCTGGACCTTCCGAAACGCGTCAGTCAGTCGTTCGAGCCCACAACCCGATCTGCCCAGAATCTGGACGGTTGCCCGTCGTCTCCGGCGAGCGCGATCATGGCTGGGCACCGACGCTGACGGTGGCTATGGCAGTCTGGAACAATCCTGGACCGTAGAAATCCAATCTGCCGTCGGCGGGATTCATATCCAGTCCGTCAGTGGCGCGGTGATCCAGGAAGACCTCCACCTTGACCCAGTAGACGCCCGCTTTTTCGAATTCGTATGGGAAAGTGGCATAGGCCAACCAGACGCCGCCGAGATCCCTCCCGCCCATACAATTCAGTCCCTCCCACTCCTCAAAGGCCGGCGGTGACCAACCAGAGACTTCTCCGATAGGCTCCTCCTGGTTGTCGACGTCGTAGACGTAGTAATGGAAATGCAGAGCCCTGGTTGCTTGCCTGACGAGGCCGGGGCTACAGGCGCCCCAACGCCCGCCCAGGTCGACCGTCTCACCCACCTCGACCGTGTACTCGTCGTGCTCAATGGGGTATATGAACTGCGGCGGGTCGTCCGCACCAGCCGGTGCAGCTAGGAACGCAGACAGCGCCAAGACCACCAGCAGCACACCGGTACGCTTCATCGTGCTTCACCCCCAGAGCCCCCCTGTGAAGCGATGTTGTAAACGTACCACGCGATCCGGCGGCCCTCGCCGTCACAACACGAACTCCCAGGGCCCTGGGCGGTCGGGGACAGCATCCAACCGGACGCGTGTCGCTGACCATCTCTCAAGGAGGCCGATCCTGGGTCAGACGGTGGTTGAGAAGCCGTCACCGATCCACTCTCGACAGGGGCCCCGAGGGGATCGATCTCATCCAACTCACGGCGACCGGGGGTTGCTGCCGGACCCCACCGGGAGTACCTTACCTACTGTGAGAAGTAAGGAGTAGACTCGCCATGGATGCCGCCGCACGAGTGACGTCGAAGGGCCAGATCACGATCCCGAAAGCAGTACGAGACGCCCTCGGCATCGTCGAAGGGGACGAGATAGTCTTCCGAGTCGAGCAGCACCGGGCCGTGCTCGCGCGGACGCCGAACCTGCTCGATCTCGCCGGTGCCGTCGAGGTTCCCGCAGCCCGTCGAGGCGCCGCGTGGGATGAGGTCCGCGCCGGCACCAGGCATGCCCGGGCGGCCCGGTGACGGCGTTCGTCGACACCAACATCATCATCCGGCACCTCACCGGTGATCCTCCCGATCTGGCAGCCCGGGCTACGGCGTTCCTCGCGGCGTCCGATGAACTGCTGCTCGCGGATCTCATCGTCGCCGAGACCATCTTCGTTCTCGAGTCGTTCTACGAGGTTCCCAGGACTCAGGTGGCGAACCTGATTCGCGCTGTCATCGCCTTCCCTGCGATGCGCACCCTCGATCCCGCTCTCCTGCTCCGATCGATCGAGATCTACGAGACGCACGGTGTCGACTTCGCCGAGGCCTATCTCGCGGCATCCGCGGAAGTGACCGGCGTGGCTCAGGTCGCCTCGTTCGATCGCTCGCTCGACCGGGTCCCCTCGATCACGCGGGTTGAACCCTGATAGCCGACTCCACTGCGACCGGCAGCCCGGAGAGGTTCCTGAAGGGGCCCCGAAGGGCTGCCCTTCGCTACCGAGTGGCCGGTGTCGTCCCTGAGGGCATTTTGAGCATCCCCCTCAAGCGAAGACGGCGTCGAGGACGGTGAACCGGCTCGCCGTCTCGGACCGAAAGGCGTCGGTGCCGTAGTGCCACCCGCCCTCCAACTCCGACGCGATGGTGTAATCGCCGAAGGCTCTCTCCGCCAGGACCCGAAACCCGTACGGGATACGTTGCGGACGCTCGACCCCGGCGCTGCCCCACCGCTCCATACGGATCTCGAGCAGCCGACCCTCGGGATCGACCGTCGTGACCATCGACTCGAGATGGCCGTCGATCGAGAACTCCACACGGGCGCGGTCGTCACCGACCGGCGTCCAAGTGACACCATCTTGCGGAAGCAGCATCGAAGGAACCCAGAGGGACTCGGCGGCGAGCCGGCCCCGGGAGCTCATCGTCGTGTCCTCGCCCCGTTCCCCGCCCAGCGGGATGAGGCCGAAGATCCGAACGTCCACGGCGCTCTCCCCGGCGTGGTAGTGGTCCCGGACGACGACGGGGACCGGCCCGATGCGGCCCCGCGCCTCCCAGGTGAACCCGCGGAGCGGCACGAGATGCTCCCGGGCGGTGAGGGCCAGCCGACGGCCTTTCTGCATCACCGAGCCCGCCAATTCCAGCCGGACTTCGCGGGCCAGCGCCGCCCGCGGGGCGATTGCGCGGCGCAGGAAGCGTGCCGCCGGGGCGGGGAGCCCGTCGGTCATGGCCGGGTCGAACGCGGCATCCCAGGGCTGGGGGGCGATCGCAGACTCGATGTCGTCGAACGACATGGCTGATCCTCTCGGCGGCCCGGCATCGAACCCTAACCGAGTCGCCGAACTGGCTTCCCCTCAGTCCGCGTCCTTGGGGAACCACCTCGGCACGGCACGCCGATACTCGCGGTAGTCGTCGCCGAACGCCTCCAGGAGCCTGCGCTCCTCGAGCGGCTCGTACCCGGCCACGAACCAGACGATGGCCGCCACCGGCACGATCCAGGTCTGGCGCAGCCCGAGCGTCAGGGCCGGGGCGGCTGCAACGAGCACCGTCCCGGCGTCCATCGGGTTGCGCAGGTAGCGATAGGGCCCCGTGACCACGAGCACCGGGCCGGGCCGAGCGCCAAACAGGCCGATCCCCGCCCCGGCCAGCCGCCGGCCCCCGGCCATCACGAGGGCCGCCCCGGAGGCGAGGGCAACTGAGCCCAGCACGGCGAACGGCCACGGCCGCCAGACCGGCACCGCCGAGCCGGTCTCCCCGACCAGCACCACGACCGGCAGAACGGCCGCCCAGAGCGTCAGCACGTATGCGGTGTACCCGGCGGCGACGGCATCGGAGCGCTTCACCGCAACATCCTGGCACACCGGCCGTTCTCGTCACCCGCCCCGGGTACGCTCGCCGGATGAGCGCCTTGGAGGCCTTCGGAGCGCCGACGAGGGAGTGGTTCACCGCCACGTTCCCGGGGCCGACCCCGGCCCAGGAGCAGGGCTGGGCGGCGATCGCCTCCGGAGGCCACGCCCTCATCCACGCGCCGACCGGGTCCGGGAAGACCCTGGCCGCGTTCCTGTGGGGGCTGGACCGGTTGTTCGCCGAGCCCGAGCCGGAGGACCGCCTCCGCTGCCGCCTCCTCTACGTGTCACCCCTCAAGGCCCTGGCCTACGACATCGAACGCAACCTGCGGGCCCCGCTCGCCGGGATCAGGAACGCCGGGCAGGCGCTCGGCGTGGCGCTGCCGCCGCTGGCCACGGCGATGCGCACCGGCGACACCCCGGCAGACGAGCGGAGGCGCATGCTGCGCCACCCGCCCGACATCCTCATCACAACACCGGAGAGCCTGTACCTGATGCTGACCTCGTCGGCGCGCGAGGTGCTCGCCCCGGTGCGGTGGGTGATCGTCGACGAGATCCATTCGGTGGCCGGCTCGAAGCGCGGGGCGCACCTGGCGCTCTCGCTGGAACGCCTCGCCGAGATCACGGCCGAGGAACCGCAGCGCATCGGGCTGTCGGCCACGGTGCGCCCCCTCGACGAGATCGCCCGGTTCCTCGGGGGCGGCCGCGTCGGCGAAGGCGTATGGGAGGCCCGCCCGGTCGGCATCGTCGATGCGCCCCGCGACAAGCGCCTCGAGATCCGGATCGTGGTCCCGGTCGAGGACATGACCCGCCCCTCGATCGAGGCACCGGACGACCCGCCGCGCCGTTCCATCTGGCCGGCGATGTACCCCGAGGTGCTGTCGCTCGTCATGGAGCACCGCTCGACGATCGTCTTCTCGAACTCGCGGGGACTGGTCGAGCGGTTGGCCGCCGAACTCAACGGCCTCGCCGGCGAGGAGATCGCCAGGGCCCACCACGGCTCGGTCTCCCGAGAGCAGCGCATCGACATCGAGGACGGCCTCAAGACGGGGCGCCTGCGCTGTGTGGTCGCCACCTCGTCGCTGGAGCTCGGCATCGACATGGACGCCGTGGACCTCGTCGTCCTCGTCGAGTCGCCGACCACGGTCGCCAGGGGCCTGCAGCGGGTGGGGCGGGCCGGGCACCAGGTGGGCACGCCCAGCCGGGCCACCGTCTTCCCGAAGCACCGCGGCGACCTCCTCGAGGCGACGCTCGTCGTCGACCGCATGTACGACGGGCTCATCGAGGAAACAACCGTGCCCCGCAACGCCCTCGACGTGCTCGCCCAGCAGATCGTCGCCACCGTCGCCGTCGCCGACCGGGACGTCGACGGCCTGTTCGACATGGTGCGCCGCGCCGCCCCGTTCCGCGACCTCGGCCGGGGCCCGTTCGAGGCCGTGCTCGACATGCTCGACGGCCGCTACCCGTCCGACGAGTTCTCGGAGCTCCGGCCCCGGGTGACGTGGGATCGGGTCGCCGGCATGCTGTCGGCTCGCGGGGGTGCCCGCATGCTGGCGGTCACCAACCCGGGCACCATCCCCGACCGGGGGCTGTACCGAGTGGTCATCCCCGAGGGCGGCACCGTCGGCGAGCTCGACGAGGAGATGGTCTACGAGAGCCGGGTGGGCGACACGTTCGTGCTGGGCTCCTCGACGTGGCAGATCACCGACATCACCGCCGACCGCGTCGAGGTCGTTCCGGCCCCCGGTGCGCCCGCCGCCCGGCTCCCCTTCTGGAAAGGGGATGCGCTCGGGAGGCCGGTCGAAACCGGCCGGGCCCTCGGCGAGTTCCTCCGGCATCTCGCGGGTCTCGATCGCCCCGAGGCAGAGGCCCTGCTCACAGACCGCCATCGCCTCGACCCTCGTGCCGCGTCGAACCTCGCCGCGTACCTCGAGGAGGAGCGCGACACCACCGGCACCGTCCCCACCGATCGGTCGATCGTCCTCGAACGCTTCCGCGACGAGCTCGGGGACTGGAGGATCGTGCTCCTCTCCCCCTTCGGAGCGCGCGTCCACGCCCCCTGGGGCATGGCTGCCGCCAACGTGCTGCGCTCCCGGCACGGCGTCGAGGTGGACACGATCTGGTCCGACGACGGGCTGGTGCTGCGGTTCCCCGACGCCGACACCGCCCCCGATCCGGCGGAGCTCCTGGTGGACCCCGACGAGGCCGAACGGCTCGTCGTCGAGGAGGTCGGCCACAGCCCGCTGTTCGCGGCCCGGTTCCGCGAGGCGGCCGGGCGAGCCCTGCTGCTCCCGCGCCGCAGGCCGGGACGGCGCACCCCGTTGTGGATGCAGCGCAGGCGCTCCACCAGCCTGCTGGAGGCCGCCCGCAGCTACCCCTCCTTCCCCATCGTGCTGGAGGCCTACCGCGAGGTGCTCCAGGACTACTTCGACCTCCCGGCGCTCCGGGAACTGCTCGCCGACGTGCGAGCCCGGCGCATCCGGTCGGTGATCGTCGACCTCCCCGGCCCCAGCCCGTTCGCCTCGTCGCTGATGTTCGACTTCATCGCGTCGTTCATGTACGACTACGACGCCCCGCCCGCCGAGCGCCGGGCCATGGCGCTCACCATCGACCAGGCCCTGCTGCGCGACCTCCTCGGCGAGCCGGAGCTGCGCGACCTGCTCGACCCCGAGGTGATCGCCGTCGTGGAAGCGGAACTGCAGCATCTCGCCCCCCACCGGCGGGTGTCGGGAGCCGACGGAGTGGCCGACCTCCTCCGCGACCTGGGACCGCTCCGACTCGAGGAGATCGACGCCCGGCTCGACGGCGGTGACGCCGCGCAGCTCGCGGCCGTGCTGGAACGCGAGCGGCGCGCCATCAAGGTGAGCATCGCCGGCGCGACCCGCTGGGCGACCGTCGAGGACGCGGGGCGTCTGCGCGACGCGCTGGGCGCCCAGCCGCCCCTGGGGGTCCCCGAGGCCTTCCTGGCGCCGGTCGAGGATCCACTCGGCGACGTCGTGGGCCGGTTCGCCCGAACGCACGGCCCGTTCCTCACCGAACAGGCGGCGGCCGCCGTCGGGCTCCCCCCGGCGGTGTGCGCCGCGGCCATGGAGCGGCTCGAAGGCCAAGGCAGGGTGACGAGGGGGGCCTTCCGCCCCCACGGGGACGGACGGGAATGGGTGGACGTCGACGTGCTGCGCCGGCTGCGGCGGCGCTCTCTGGCGGTGCTGCGCCGCGAGGTGGAGGCGGTGGAGCCGCACGTCTACGCGGCGTTCACGGGAGGATGGCACGGCATCGGTTCGGGGGCACGGCTCGACGAAGTGATCGGGCGCCTCCAGGGGGCCGCCGTCCCCGCGTCGATCCTGGAACGGGACATCCTGCCCGCACGCCTCCGTTACACGCCGGATCAGCTGGACGGGCTCACCTCCGCCGGCGACCTGGTCTGGCTGGGGCGGGGCGCGCTCGGGCCGCGAGACGGCCGCGTCGCCCTGTACCGGCGCGACCAGGTGCCGCTGCTGGCGTGGCCTCTGGACCTCGACCGGCCCGACGGTCCCATTCACGACGCACTGCGCTCCCGGCTCTCCGCGAGAGGCGCCTCGTTCTTCACCGACCTCTACGAAGCGGCGGGCGGAGGCGACCCCGCCGACGTACTCGCAGCCATCTGGGACCTCGTCTGGGCCGGGGAGGTGACCAACGACACGCTCGCACCGCTGCGCGCGTTCCTGCGCGGTCCGGCCCGCGCCGCTCCCGGTCGACGCCCCCGGATGCCGAGTGCTGCGACGCCGCCCTCGGGCTCGGGGCGCTGGTACCTCACCTCCGACCTCCTCGGCGCCCGCTCGGACACGGAGAGGGCCGCAGCCCTCGCCGAGCAGCTCCTGGAACGCCACGGCGTCGTGGTCCGTGACGGCGTGGCAGCAGAGGGGGTGCCGGGCGGGTTCTCCGGCCTCTTCGGGGTGTGGAGCGCCATGGAGGACGCCGGGCGGATCCGACGCGGATACTTCGTCGAGGGCCGCGGCGGCAGCCAGTTCGCCATGCCGGGTGCCCTCGACGGGCTTCGCTCCGGTGTGGACTCTGGGGCAGTCGCCCTGGGTGCAGCCGACCCGGCCAGTCCTTACGGAGCGGCACTCCCGTGGCCGGAGCACACCGGCCGCCCCTCGCGGACTGCAGGCGCCTACGTGGTGCTGGTGGACGGCCGCCTCGCCGTGTTCCTCGAGCGAGGAGCGCGCACCGCCCTGACCTTCTCTGAGGACGGCGAGGTGCTGGCCGCGGCGGCCGGGATCCTGACGGACCTGCCGGCGTTGCGGCGCGCCTCGGTCGGGACGATCGACGGAGCCCCAGCGGCGGGGACGGCGCTCGGGCATGCCCTGGCGGCGGCGGGCTTCGTGTCGTCCTACAAGGGATTGCGCCGTGCCTGAGGGAGACACGGTCTTCCGAGCGGCCGCCGCCCTGCACGCCGCACTCGTCGGTGCGACGATCGACGCCGTGGCCGGGTCGCATCCGGAGGTACTGCGCCACGGGCAACGGATCTCCGGCAGGATCGTGACGAGCGTCGCGAGCACAGGCAAGCACCTGTTGGTTCGCTTCGACAACGGGTGGACGCTTCGAACCCACCTCGGCATGCCCGGGCGGTGGCGGATCGAGGCTGCGGGAGGACCCTGGTCCCGTACGCCGGGAGCCGCCCGCGTGGTGTTGGAGGCGGGCCGGGTACGTGCCGTCTGCTACGCCGCCCCCACCGTGCAGATCGCTCCCGATCACATCGTCGCGTCGGCCGTCGCGCATCTCGGGGTGGACGCCACCGCAGACCACGTCGATGAGGGAGAGGCCCTCCGCCGGGCAAATGCCCTGCCCGAAGCCACCACCGTGAGCAAAGCGATCACCGATCAGTCCGTGGTCGCCGGCGTCGGCAACGTGTTCAAGAACGAAATCCTCTTCCTCGAGCGGCTCCATCCTGGGACGCCGATCGGGATGCTCGACACCTCGCAGGTGGTCCGACTGGTCGGCCGGGCCCACCGCCTGCTCCTTGCCAACCGCACCGGCCCGGTCCGTACCACGACCGGGGATCCCCGGCGCGGCCGACGTCACTGGGTCTACGGGAGAGACGGGCGGCAGTGCCTGCGCTGCGGGGCGGCGATCCTCTCCGGATGGGTGGCCGGGCGGATCACCTACTGGTGTCCCCGCTGTCAGCCCGAACCTGTCAGCTCCTGACCGCAGCCGGCAAGAGCACGGCGAAGCGCCCCGGACCGGGATCCGCTTCGAACTCGGCGACCCGCCGCAGGGCTTCCGCCGAACTGCGGTGGGTGACGAACCAGGGCGGCTTGGGGCGAGGACGGAACGGTCCCCGGAACACGCTCTTCTCGGGACGGTCGACGAGCCGGGCGTTGTGCACGAACCCGACGCCGCTCTGCACGTCGGCAAGCGTGGCCCCCGGATACCCACCCCACGGGGTCACCCCCAGCACGAAGCCGGCGGCCGCCCAGATGTTGACACCGACGGTGCCGTATCGCAGCCGGGCGCACGCCTCGTCCAGATCGGCCGCCAGCGTACGTTCGGTGGCGGGATCCACGAGCATCGTCACGTTGAGCGTCCCCTGCAGCTGCTCGTTGCAGAACGCCACGGCGGCGGCCAGGAACCCGGCGGCGTCGTCGCCGTCCAGCACCGTCGTCGCCGCCACCGGGCAGAACGCCTCCTCGTGGAACGCCAGGTGCTCGAACTCGGGTGACACGCCGACGAGCAACGCCGGGGGAACCACGCCCGGACCGCGCTCTCCCAGCAACTCCACCTCGGCGTGAGAGCGAGCGAACCTGTCGAACCGCTCCTCGGCCCCCGGGTAGTACGCCGGGCGAGGCGGCAGCGACGCCAGCACGGCGCGCAGCCGATCGAGGAACTCGGTGTGCAACGGCCAGTCGCGGTGCAGCACGACGACTCTCGTCGCGTTGCAGTTGAAGCCGTCGTTCTGCATCATCGTCGTCGCCACGCGCTCGGCCTGGAACTGCAGCTCGGACCTCGTCCACGGGCCGGGGACGACGATCACCGGGCTGACGTTGCCGAGCTCGCTGGTGATCGGCTTGTCGAGCAGCGGCGTCCCGGCGGCGCGGCGGGCCTCCCCCTCGTCGCCGGGGCCCCACACGATCGTGTCGTGGGTCTGGGCGGCGCCGGTGATGTGCACAGAGCCGACCTCGGGGTGCCGCACCAGGTACTCCCCCACGTCCGCGCCTCCGTACACGGAACGAACGAACCCGTCGGCGATCAGGTCGGCGAAGGCATCCTCGAAGAAGGGCCCGATGTAGTCGTTGACCGGGTTGTGCTTGAGCACGCAGACCGACCCATCGACGAACAGCTTGTGGATCACGTCGAGTGGCCCGATGCTGGCCACGTTGCCTGCTCCGAGCACCGCGGCGACGGTGGGCTCGGGAAATCCACCCTTGGTGTAGAAGGACCCGGTGACGGCAGGCAGGTCGGCCGGTTCGACCCCCGGCTCGAGCCGGACCTGCGCGGTGATGCCCGGGTACAGGAGGCGATCCCACCGATCGCCCGGCATGACGCGCACTGCGACCCGTCCCCCGGGACCCGACCAGACATCGTCCCGGCCGAGCGGCACCCTCCCCGACCGGGAGATGCTCCCGAGCGTGTCGGCGAGGAACCGAACCGTGCGCAGCAGCGTGACCGGCCCCGACACCCAGTCCTCGCCGGCGTACCGCTCGTCCACCCCCTTGGCGGCGATCGCCTCGTCGATCATCGCCGGGGCGGCCCGGATAGCCCGCCTGCGCACCGAGTCGAGGTACTCCACCTTCCGATCGATCGGCGTGTGCACCCAGTCGCCGGCGCGGACCGCCAGCCGGGCCAGGGCGCGGTCGATCTGGAACCGCGGCGTCGCCGGGAACCGGCCCGGAGACGCCGCGGAGGGACCAGGCATCGTCTCACGTCTCCATGGACCGCAGCAGGTCGAACGAGAAGATCCCGGTGCCATGCCCGTCGGGCGAGAACGTGAGATGCACCGCGTAGGAGCCGACCAGGCGGGCATCGGAGATCGTGACCGGCTCGTCGCCGGCGAGCACCCGGGCCGTCGCCGCCGCCCCCGAAGGCTCACGGCACCCGGCACACGGACAGGCTTCTCGCAACGCGGATGCGGTGATCGGCTGCACCGTCCCGTCCGGCCACGTCAGCACCATCCGGCTCCCGTCGCCCACGTCGATGCGTTCCGGCACGTCCACGGCCCACAGGCTACCGGCACCGACCACAATGCTCCCGATGGACACCCCGAGCATCACCGTGCGAACCGGCCACCCGGACTTTCTCGACCTGCCGTGGTCCCGGTCGATCACCGAGTGGGACCTGTCGAGCCGGCTCCGGCTCCCCAAGGGGATCTCCCGGCACGAGGTCCATTTCTACGGGTTCCCGGAGGGCATCTTCGCCGTCAAGGAGCTGCCGCTCCGGGCGGCTCGCCGGGAGTGGGAGATGCTGCGGGCTCTCGAAGACTCCGGCGCGCCGGTGGTGCGCCCGGTGGGGATCGTGGAACGCCCGTGGGTGGATCCGGGGGCCGAGGAGGCCGCCGTGGTGATCACGTCGTACCTCCACCACGCCTTCTCGTACCGGGAGCTGCTCTCCGGATGGGGTTTCGCGGAGCGGCGCAACCAGCTGCTCGACGCCTTCGCCGGCCTGCTCGTCGAACTCCACCTGCTCGGCTGCTTCTGGGGCGACTGCTCGCTCTCCAACGTCCTGTACCGCTACGACGCCGGTGCCATCGAGGTGACGATGGTGGATGCCGAGACGGCCAGCATGTACGGCGCCCTCTCCGAAGGCCAGCGCCGGGAGGACCTCGAGATCATGGTCGTCAACGTCGCCGGGGGCATGGCGGACATCGCCGCCGAACAGGGCGTCGATCTCGACGACGCCGACCTCTACTTGGGCGAGGACATCGCCCGCCGGTACGAAGGGCTGTGGGCCGAGGTGGCGTCGCAAGTCGTGATCCCCCGCAACGAGCAGTACCGGGTGACCGAGCGGATCGCCCGCATGAACGAGCTCGGATTCGAGGTGGTCGATCTCGAGCTGGTCCCCGCCGGCGACGGTCACCACCTCCGCATGGACTTCACGGTGGGCGGCCGAACGTTCCACAGCAGGCGCCTCAGAGAGCTGACCGGCGTCGACGCGTCCGAGCATCAGGCTCGCCAGATCCTCAGCGACCTGCGGGCCTTCGAGGCGCGCACTGCGCTGACCCAACCGACCCGCCGCGAGCTCTCCGCCATCCTGTGGCGGATCGAGCAGTTCGAGCCCACTCTGGAACGGATCCGCCAGTTGCCGGACCGTCACACCAGCGACCCCGTGCAGGCGTACTGCGACCTGCTCCACCACCGGTACGTGGCGTCTGCCTCCGCAGAACGCGATGTGCCCAACGACGAGGCCTTCGAGGACTGGGTCGAAGCTGGGCAGCCCGGCTACCCGATCGGCTGAAGCTCAAGCACCTACGAACTGGCGCCGATGCTCACGTCATGGCCCAGACGATCCTCGCGTTCCCGCAGGAACGGCTTGCGGCGGCGCACGAGCCGAGCCCGCAGCGAGCGCTCGGCGCGCTGCCCGGGGACTGGACTGTGCTCGAGGACGTGGCCGGCCTCCCGGCCGACCGCGTGATCCTGGGGCCCAACGGGGTGTTCACCCTCGTCGTCGATCCGGACCCCCGCCCGGCGGTGATCACCACCGACGGCCTCTACCGGGGCGGCACGAGGGTCACCACGACCGTGAAGCGGGCGCTCGGCGCGGCATTCGCCCTCCGGCGGCGTTTCGGCGACGAGCTCCCCGAGGTGTTCCCGTACCCGCTGCTGGCGGTGCACGGCGACACGACCCTCGGCTTCGTGGGACGGCTACGCGTGCTTCCCGCGGACATGGTGGCCGAGGCGGTGTGGACCCATCCCGGCCGGCCCCTGCTGCGGTCCCAGCGTTC
>CAYXHU010000014.1:0-12378 GCA_964464675.1 uncultured Acidimicrobiia bacterium | reverse complement strand
CACGTAGTCCTTCTCTGCCTCCTCGTAGATCTCCGGCCCGGTGTTCGCCTGGGCCACGAACTCCGCCGGCGGCGGGAAGGTCCGCTCCTCGGCGAACAACGCCTCGATTGCGTTCTTCTTCTCGGTCACTGTGTGCGCCTCCCATAGCTTCGGCTGCGCCCACAGGGTATGGAACGGGTTCCCGTGGTACCTGAGGCGAACGGCCCTATCCCCGCGGCCCGATGGCGGGGACAGGCCTCACTCGGGCCGCCGACGCTACACGGTGTCCTCACGGAGGCCCTCGTCGGCGACGTCGTCGTCCACGAACCGGGACTCCAACGCGAACTCCTCCTCCAGGAGAGCGTCGTCCGAACCCGCCTCCTCGACCGGGACCCGGAAGCCTTCCGCCGCCGAATCGGGGATCGGATCCGGCCGAAGTGTGCGAGCAGATCGCCCGCGCCTACGAACGCATCTTCAGCAGCCTGAGCGCGGCCCCGTGACCGATTCAGCCCACTCCCGCTTCGTGCTGCAACCCGCGCACGAAAGCGATCAGGTCGGCCAGATCCTGCTCCGAAAGGCCCCTGATGCGGGGCATGCCGCCGTACCGGCCATCATCCGCAGAGACACCCTTCACAACCGCCGTCACCAGAGCCGTGTCGTCGAACCCGGGCAACGAGTACTCCGGTACGAGCAGCCCGGGGCCGGCATCGGCACCGGACCCATCGGCGCCGTGGCACCCGGCACAACTCTGCTCGTAGACCGCCGCGCCGGCTGCCGCGTCGCCCGGCAGGTCGGGAACCGCGACCTCCCCGTCCCCGCATGCTCCGGCCGACAGGGACACGATCGCTGCGCACAGCAGCGCACGGAATCGCCTCATCACCGCCCCCTCTCTCGTCTCACTCGGAAGCCGCGCCGGCCCTCCCCGAAGCCGACGAGCGCGATCAAGCCCGCCGCCATCGCCAGAATCTGAAGCCAATCGCCGGCGATCGCGTAGAGAGTACGCGGCGAGTCCTGGAACCGCACCACACCCGAGTACAGCGTCGCCTCGAACTGATCGGTCTTGCGGGCCACCGAGCCGTCGGCCCGGATGATCGTCGTTCGGCCGGTCACCGCACCGTGCACGACGTCGACCCCGAGCGATACCGCGCTCATCCGCACGATCCCGATGAACTGGTCCGAAGCCGGGGTGCGTCCGTACGAACCGTGGTTCGTCGCCACCACCATGAGCCGGGCTCCGGCGTTCACCTCGCTGCGCATGTAGCGCACGAACGCCCCCTCGAAGGAGATGAGCGACCCGAACCACCGCTCGCCGTCGTCGGTCCGCATGGGGAACACGACCGGTCCCGAGCCGGGGACCAGGTCGTTGGGGACCTCGGCGAGCTGCGGGACCACCTCGAACAGCCCGCGCAACGGCACGTACTCGCCGAACGGAACCGGATGCCGCTTCAGGTACTCGCCGATGATCGCCCCGCGCGGGGAGAAGACCAGATTGAGGTTCTCGAAGAACCCGGGTCCGGCCGATCGGGTGCCGCCGGCGATCAGGTACGCGTCGACCCTCACCGCCTCACCGGCCATCTGGGCGGCGATCTCGGAGTTGAACGTGGGGTTGAACTGGCCGCCGAAGGAGTCCTCCGGCCACACCACGAGATCGACAGCGTCCGCTTCGATCGTCGAGGTCAGACCGAGATGCGACTGGTAGATGGCCTGCTTCTCGCCGTCACAGTGCACCCTGGGACACGGGGAGTTGCCCTGTGCCACGGCGACCCGCACTGCCGGGCCGCCGGCGGAGGGCTGGAAGAGTGCTCCGAGGAAGGTCAGCACGACGATGGTGATGGCGCTGACCTCGAGCCAGCGGCGGTCCCGCTCCTCCTCGAACATCACAGCCACCCCTGCCGCGAAGGCGACGACGAGGACGCCCCATCCCGTCGGGCCGATCCACTGGGCGGCCCCGCGCGCCCCTGGGATCGTGCCGATCGGGTGCCCTGCGGATCCCCATGGGAAGCCGCCGAACGGGAAGCGGGCCCGCAGGAACTCCATCGCCGCCCAGGCCCCGACGGCCAACACCCACCAGCGCATCGCCGACAAGTCCCGTCCCGCGTAGAGCACCAGCGCATAGCCGGTGAACCACAAGCCCATGACGATCGTCAACGGGAACCATGCCACCGCACCGAGGATGAAGATCCACCACAGCATGCCCCCCAGGAAGGCGGCGCCGAACACCAACCCGAACCATCCGGCCTTCCGGGCGGAATCGACCCTGCGCAGCACCCACAGGAACGGGATCGGGGCGACGAACACCAGGAAACCCAGGTTCAACGGCGGGAACGAAGCCCACATGAGCGCCGCCGACAGGAGTACGAGCGCGATCTGCATGCGGAGCCGGAGCGTAGCGCCGGTCGTAACATGGGCTCTCGTGGACGACCTCTCCGTGGCCAGGATGGCAGCCCGGGCAGCGCGGTCGGTGATCCTCGACTGGTTCGCCCGCACCGGCGAACCGGAGATGAAGGGCCGGGTCGACCCGGTCACGGAAGCGGACCGGGCAGCAGAGGAGGCGATCGTCGCCGTGCTGCGCCGGCACCGGCCCGACGACGGCGTGCTCGCCGAGGAGGGCAGCACATCCGAGGCCGTGTCGGGGCGAACCTGGGTGATCGACCCCCTGGACGGCACGGTCAACTTCGTGCACGGGATCCCTCAGGTGGCGGTGAGCGTCGCCCTCGAGGACGCCGCGGGCGGCCTGGCCGGCGTCGTGCTGGACGTCTTCAGGGATGAGGAGTTCGCTGCGGCGCGCGGTGAAGGCTCCACACTGAACAGCTCGCCCATGCGGGTCTCTCACACCACCGACATGGTCCGCGCCGTCTTCTCCACCGGCTTCGCCTACGACCGTGCCGAACGCGCTGCTTCCTACACCGCAGTGGTTGCGGCGGTCCTCGGCGAGGCCCAGGGGGTGCGCCGCCTCGGCTCGGCGGCCCTCGACCTGGCCTGGGTGGCCTGCGGGAGGTACGAAGGGCACTGGGAGTTCACGCTGAAGCCGTGGGACCTCGCCGCCGGCGTCCTGTTGGTGACCGAGGCGGGTGGAACCGTCACCGATTCCTACGGAGACAAGGCGCGGCCCGACGACGTGGTGGCCAGCAACGGCCACCTCCACGAGCAGTTGCGGAAGATCGTGGCGGAGCACCGCCCCGAACACCTCGGAGGACCCGGGGACTGAGCGACGGCTGAGGCTGCCTGACGAGAACCCGGAACCCCCGGGGAGGCACGACCCCGCTCCCCTCCGGCGCCCTTCGGCGCCTCCGGGACTCCCCCCTGAAGCGGGTCGCGGCTCTCGAACCGCACTCGCCGCCCCGGGGAGGCACGACCCCCCTCCCCTCCGGCGCCCTTCGGCGCCTCCGGGACTCCCCCCTGAAGCGGGTCGCGGCTCTCGAACCGCACTCGCCGCCCCGGGGAGGCACGACCCCCCTCCCCTCCGGCGCCCTTCGGCGCCTCCGGGACTCCCCCCTCAAGGGGGGAGAATGCACGGGGCACGCCGGGACTCCCACCTGAAGGGGGGAGAAGAATGGGGCGAGATCAGGCCCGCTCTGCGAGCAACTCCGACGTGCGGTACAGCGCAACGGCGGACATGGCGTCCTGGATGGCGCCGCTGCGGACCATCGCCATGGCGTCCTCGAAAGGCACCACCCGGACCTCCAGCTCCTCGGTCTCGTCCGGCTCCGGGTCACCGACGGTGAGCTCCTCGGCGAGGAACAGATAGGCGACCTCGTCGCTGATGCAGTTGCTGGTCTGGATGGTGCCGAGCGGCGTCCACCGCGCCGCTGAGAGACCCGTCTCCTCGCGCAGCTCACGGCGTGCCCCGGTCAGCAGGTCCTCGTGGTCCCGGCCGGCACCCTCGGGGATCTCCCAGGTGTACGTCCCGTGCGGGTACCTGTGCTGACCGATGAGGTAGGTTCGATTCTCGTCGTCCAGGGCGACGATGCCGATCGCCGGCCGTGTCTCGACGACGCCGTAGATGCCCTCGGTGCCGGACGGGGTCGTCACCGTGTCGTGCCGGACCCGGATCCACGGGTTCTCGTACACCACCTCGGAGGCGTGGACCGTCCACGGCCCGTTGCGCTCGGCCACGGGGCCCAGGCTAACGGCGCTCGTGAACAGTCCCGAATAGCCTGCACTCATGGCCATGCTCGTCACCGCCGACACAGTCCGCAGCGCTACGGGAACCCACGGCGACTCGCTCCTCCTGGACGGGACCCGCCTCGCCGAAGTCGGCGATGCTGCCCTCTTGAGGTGCTCCGCATCGACGGAACTGCACTTCGAGGGGGGCACGATCGTCCCCGGGCTGAGGGATGCGCACTTCCACCCGGTCGGTTACGCCGCATCCCTGGCCCGACCCTCCCTCAAGCAGGCGATGGACTTCGGCGAAGTGGCCGAGCTGCTCCGTGAGGCGGCGGCAGCGGCACCTCGCGGCGCGGCCATCGTCGGACTGCGCCTCGACGACGAGAGCCTGTCCGAGGAACGCCTGCCCGACCGGCACTACCTCGACGGGCTGTTCCCCGACCGTCCCGTCCTGCTGGTGCGCTACTGCGGCCACGTCGCCGTCGCCAACACCGCCGCGCTGGCGCACGCAGGTATCACAGCGGCGACCGGCGACCCCGAAGGCGGGATCATCGACCGGGGCCCCGGGGGCGCGCCAACCGGCGTGCTGCGAGAGACGGCCATCGAACCCGTCACCGAAGCGCTCGCCCCTCTCGAAGCGCCGCTCGACCCCGACACCCTCTCCGCGGCGGTCGCCGGGCTGGCCTCCCTCGGCATGACCGGCATGGGCGGCATCGTCGCGGTCAGGCAAGGCTTGTGGGGCGGCGGCTCCAGCGAGTTGCAGGTGCTCCTCGATGCGGCCCCGCTGCTCCCCATGCCGGTCGGCGTGCTGGTGATCGCCCACACCCCGGCCGAGCTCGAGGAGGCCGCCCGCCGGCTCGGCGACGCCCCGGGTTCCCTCCGATTCCTCGGGCTGAAGGCGTTCGCCGACGGCAGCCTGGGCGGCCACACCGCCGCCCTGCGGTTCCCCTATGCCGACCGGCCCGACCTCACCGGCACCGACCGGCTCGATGCGGCGATCGAAGACCTCGCCGACACCGCTCTGCGGCTCGGCGGCAGGGTGGCGATCCACGCCATCGGCGACGCGGCCGTCGGTTCGGTGCTCGACCTGTACGCCCGGATGATCTCCCGCGGCGCAGATCCGGCGATGCTGCGGGTCGAGCATGCGTCCGTGGTCGGTGATAAGGACGTCGCCCGCTTCGCCGACCTGGGAGTGACCGCTGTCGTGCAGCCGGCCTTCCTGTCATCCGAGCACTCCTGGCTGGAGAAACGTCTCGGTGAAGACCGGCTGCGACGCACCTATGCCTTCCGCACCCTGCTCGAGACCGGAGTCCCGATCGCCGGTTCGTCCGACTGCCCGGTGGAGCCCCCCTCACCGCTCCACGGCATGGCGGCCGCCCGGCACCGTGCCGGCATCATCCCCGATGAAGCCCTGACCGGAGCCGAAGCCCTCTCCCTGTTCAGCGACTGGTCGGCGGCGGCGATCGGGGAGATCGCCCGCCTCGAGCCGGGGGCTCCGGCGACGTTCACCGTGCTCGATCGTGATCCGGTTGCCGCCGATCCGGCGACCCTCGGAGACGCCCGGGCCCTGGCGACCTGGGTGAACGGGCGCCGGGTGGAGTGGGACCTCGGCAAGGTCACTTGGCAAGGATGACTCAGCCGCTCAACGCGATGGCGCGGCGTGCCCAGCACGTGGAGCAGTAGTAGCCGCGCTCGTCGTGGACGCCGTTGCGGTCGACCGTGCGGCCACACGCGGTGCAGATGCTCGCAACGAAGTCCTCGGCGACCGCGATGAACGGGCCATCGCCGGAGAACAGCTCCGACAGGAGAACTCCCGGCCTGGTTCCGTTGCTCATCGCATCGGCGAGCGTAGCCGCTCACGACGCCGTACCGAGGCATCGCGCCCGCGACGGCGAGGTGGTGTGCGCGCCCGGGTCGGGTAGCCTCACAGGCCGGCGGCCCTCGAGGTCATCGCCCGCACCCCGCGACGAGTTGGAGGTCTCACGTGGCCGTGCCCCTGCCGGACGAACTCCGGACCGTGCTCGACGATCGGGCCTTTGCACACCTGACGACGCTCGATCCGGACGGCTTCCCTCACGCCAGCGCCATGTGGGTGATGCGCGACGGCGACCGCATCGTCTTCAACACCCTGCAGGGACGCCGCAAGTGGCGGAACATGCGGGACGATCCCAGGGTGGCCGTCTCCGTAAGCCCACCCGACGAGCCGTACGTCAACTACTCGATCCAGGGCACGGTCGTCGAGATGCGCACCTCCGACGGCAAGGAGGTGATCGACCGCCTCGCCAACAAGTACCGCGGGCTCGACGAGTTCCCGTGGCTCCGGCCCGGGGACGTGCGGGTGACGATCCTCGTCGAGGCCACGAGGATCGCCGGGAATCCCTGAGGGCCCCGCGAGCGGCCCACCCCCTCCGCCTTTCAGCGCAGGGTCGTCTCTTGCAAGTGGTTTGCAACAAGCAGGTATGCTCGCGTCACGAAAGAAGGGAGGGTTCATGCACATACCCGACGGGTTCGTCAACCTGCCGACGTCGGCAGGTTTCGGCGCGGCCGCAGCGGGCGGCGTCTGGTACAGCCTCAGGCGCGCCGCGGCCGTACTCGACGACCGGCGGATCCCCCTGGCCGGGCTGGCCGCCGCCTTCGTCTTCGCGGCGCAGATGGTGAACTTCCCGGTCGCCGCCGGCACCAGCGGACACCTCCTCGGAGGTGTGCTCGCCGCGGTGCTGCTCGGCCCGTGGCTCGGATCGATCGTCGTCACCGTCGTGCTCGTCGTGCAGGCACTCGTCTTCGCCGACGGGGGCCTCACCGCCCTGGGCCTCAACGTCTTCAACATGGCGATCATCGGGGCGATCGGCGGCTGGTATCTCTACCGGTTCGTGCTCGGGCTGATCCCCGGGCGCGACGGCGCAGTACCGGTCGCCGCCGGGATCGCCGCGGGAATCTCGGTGGTCCTTGCCGCCCTCGGCTTCACGCTGCAGTACGCACTCGGCGGTGAAGGCGGCACGGCGATCACCACCGTCCTCGGAGCGATGGTCGGCGTCCACGTGCTCATCGGGATCGGCGAGGGCATCATCACCGCCCTGGTGATCGGAGCGGTCACCGCGTCTCGGCCCGATCTCGTTGCCGGCCGCAAGGAGGTGATGGCCCGTGGATAGGCGCACCTGGATGTTCATCGGCGCCGGTCTGCTCGTCACCCTCGTGGTCGCAGCAGTCGTCAGCGGGTTCGCCAGCAGCGAGCCCGACGGCCTGGAGAAGGTGGCCATCGAGGAGGGATTCGCAGAGACCGCGGAGGACTCCGCAGTCGCCGACTCACCCCTCGCCGACTACGGGGTCGAAGGGATTGACGACGACCGGGTCGGCACCGGCGTCGCCGGTGTGGTCGGCGTCGTCATCACCCTCGTCGTCACCGTTGGGCTCCTCTACGGAGCGCAGCGCTTGAGATCGGCTCCGAAGACCTGAACACACCGTCAGAAGCAAGTGAGGGCCGCCGGCACGATTCGCCCCGCGGCCCTCGGCGCGGCTACACCTGCCGGCCGTCACACCACGCACACCCGGGAGAAGCCTGATGGCAGGCGGTCACGTCCACGCCCTCTACCGGCACGGCACCAGCCCGCTTCACCGGATGCAGCCGGAAGTGAAGCTGGCCGCCACCCTGCTGTTCGTGGTGGCGGTCGTGGCCGCGCCGCGGGAGGCCTTCTGGGCGTTCGGCGCGTACGCCGCGATCGTGATCGGGCTGATGATCACGGCCCGGCTCCCGGCCGGCTTCGTCGGGCGGCGGCTCCTCATCGAGATCCCGTTCCTGCTCTTCGCCGTGTTCCTCCCGTTCGTCGGAGGCGGCGAACGGACCGACGTGGCGTTCCTCTCGCTCTCCGTCGAGGGGCTCTGGGCGGCCTGGAACATCCTCGCCAAGGCGACCCTGGGAGCTTCGGCCTCCATCGTGCTCGCCGCCACCACCCAGGTTCCCGAGATCCTCACCGGGCTGTCCAGGCTCCGGGCCCCCAAGGCCATCGTGGCGATCATGGGGTTCATGGTCCGCTACCTGGACGTCGTCATCGGCGAGCTCAACCGCATGCGGATCGCCCTTCGCTCCCGCGGGTACGCACCGCGCCGCCTCGGGGAAGCCGGGGCCCTGGCGGCCACCGCCGGGACGTTGTTCATCCGTTCGTACGAACGGGGGGAGCGCGTCTACCTGGCGATGATGGCCCGCGGCTACGCGGGATCGATGCCCGACCTGGACGAACGCGGCGGGCATGCGGTGCAGTGGGCGGCCGCGTCGGGGTTCGCGGCCGCCGCTGCGACGATCACCGCGACGGCGTGGGTCCTGCGATGAGCGTCCCGACGGTGGAGGCCACCGGGCTCGTCTTCTCGTACCCGGACGGTCGGAGAGCGCTCAGCGGCGTCGACCTGCACGTGCACCCGGGCGAACGGGTCGCCGTGCTGGGACCCAACGGAGCCGGGAAGACCACGCTCGTGCTCCACCTCAACGGCATCCTGACCCCGGAGTCGGGCACGATCCGTATCGGCGGGCTCCAGGTCGCCAAGGAGCACCTCGTGGAGATCCGCCGCCGGGTGGGGATCGTCTTCCAGGATCCCGACGACCAGTTGTTCATGCCCACCGTGCGCGCCGACGTCGCCTTCGGGCCGGCGAACCTGGGCCTGCGCGACGAGGAGCTCGACGCCAGGGTCCACGAGGCGCTCGACGCCGTCGGGATGGCCGATCGGATCGACAGGACCCCCCATCACCTCTCGTTCGGTGAACGGCGCCTGGTGGCGATCGCCACCGTGCTGGCGATGCGGCCGGAGATCCTGGTCCTCGACGAGCCCTCTGCCAACCTCGATCCCGCGGGGCGTCGGGAACTCGCCGACGTGCTGCGCAGCCTCGACATGACCATGCTGATGGTGACCCACGACCTGCCGTACGCGCTGGCACTCTGCCCCAGGGCGGTCATCCTCAACGGCGGCCGGATCGTCGCCGACGGGCCGACCCGGGAGATCCTCCGCGACCGGGAGCTGATGGCGGCCAACCGCCTCGAGCTGCCGTACGGCTTCGACCCGAGCGCGCTCTAGTCGGGACGGGCCATCGTGAAGCGGTCGCTCGTGGTGCAGTAGCCGTCACCGGCCAGCCTCCCGACCGCCCGGAGCCGCCCGTGGTCGATGCGGGTGCCGTCGAGGACCTCGTCGAGCACGTGCAGCCTGAGCACCTCACCGAACACCACGGCCGCACCCGGCGGGTTCCCGACAGCGACGATCTGGGTCACCCGGCACTCCAGGTTCGCCTTCGACTCGGCCACCATCGGAGCACCGACCACCTCCCCGGGCACGGCCGTCAGGCCGGCCAGGGCGAACTCGTCCACCTCCGGCGGATACTCGCCGCTTGTCAGGTTCATCGCCTCGGCAACCTCTTCGGTGACGATGTTCACGGAGAACGCGCCGGTCGCCTCTGCGTTCGCCAGGCTGTCCTTCCTGCGCCGGGACAGCCCCGGGGCGTAGAGCACCGTCGGCGGGGTGCCGGCCACCATGTTGAAGAAGGAATACGGCGCCAGGTTGGGGACGCCGTCGGGGCCCATCGTGCCGATCCAGCCGATGGGCCGGGGCACCACGAGCCCGATAAGCAGCTTGTAGCGGGTCGTCTCGTCGAGGTCGCCGAGGAGGAACGAGGTCTTGCCGTGCATGCCGGCAGTCTGGCACCGTGTCGCACCCGGGAGGTACTGTCCGACCATGCCGAACTTCTTCACGCCCCGCACCTTCGCCTTCCTCCGGGACCTCGCCGCCAGCAACGACCGCGCCTGGTTCGCCGCCAACCAGGACCGCTTCGAGCAGGACGTGCGCGGCCCGGCCTTGCACTTCATCGAAGAGTTCGCCGAGCCGCTGCGCACGATCAGCCCCCACTTCGTCGCCGACGCACGCAAGTCGGGCGGTTCGCTGTTCCGCATCCACCGCGATACCCGGTTCTCGAAGGACAAGACCCCGTACAAGACCCACGTCGGCATGCACTTCCGCCACGTCGTCACCGCCGGCGACGTCCACGCCCCCGGCTTCTACCTCCACATCGAGCCGGGAGGAGCCTCCTTCGCGGCCGCCGGGCTGTGGCGGCCCTCGACCGCCGACGCCACCGCCATCAGACAGGCGATCGCCGACGACCCGGCCGCGTGGCGTCGGGCCGCCCACCAGGGCCGCTTCGCGGCCAGGTACGGGACGCTCGGCGGCGAGACCCTGAAGCGGCTTCCGCGGGGCTCCGACCCCGACCACCCGCTCGTCCACGACCTGCGCCGGAAGGACTTCATCGCCATGACCCGGCTGCGTCAGGCCGACGTCGTCGCCCCCGACTTCCTCCGGGCATATACGCAGACGGTGAAGGACGCGGTGCCCTTCATGCGGTTCCTGTGCGCCGGCCTCGGCCTGGGCTTCTGAACGGGCCCGGCCGGGCCGCCTGCGACGCGGCGGTTCAGCGGCCCTGCTTCCAGTAGCCCCGGGCGGTCACCTGAGACCGGGGAAGGCCCCGCTCCTCGAACAGATGGCGGCGCATCCGCTGCACCGCGGCGGCCTCACCCGCCGCCCAGACCCTGACGGCTTCCGGCAATTCCGCGCCGGACACCGCGGCGACGAGCGCATCCCCCGGCGCTGCTCCCGCGGGCAGGTCGCACCACTGCACCGTGGCGTTCGGGTGGCCGGGCAGCGGGAACCGGCCCTCGGGCTCGGCGACCTCGAGTAGCACCTGCACCGGCGTCCCGGAAGGGATCACCTCCAGTAGCTGGCAGACCGCGGGGATGGCCGTCTCGTCACCGGCGAGAAGGTAGGCGGCGGCGTCGCCTTCGATCTCGTACCCGCGGCCCGGGCCGGATATCGCCGCACGGGCGCCCGGTTCGGCGGTGGCGGCCCACGCAGACACGGCGCCCCCGTCGTGGACGACGATGTGCAACTCGACCCGGCCGGCACCGGAGTCGACCCGGCGGGGAGTGAACGTGCGGATGATGGGCCGCTCGCCGTCGGGCAGCAGGAACTCGTTGCCGTTCCACTCCGGGATCACGAGGGCGTCCGTACCCGGCGAGGGGATGAGGAGCCGAACACTCGCCGCGGGCAGATCGACGGTGAGCCCTTCGAGTTCCCGGCCGGCGAGGACCACCCGAACCATGCGGGGCGTGAGCGGCTCCACAGCGCCGACCTCCGCCGTCCGGAACGGAGGCGGTTCACGACGGGTGCGGGCGTCGCTGCGATCCGACGGGGTCACTCCGCTGGTCCCTCCTCTTCGGCTACCGAACGAGGCTAACGCGAAGCGCCGGGCCATTCCCACCGGGACGCTTCCCAGCGGGGTGGCCTCCGGCACGACGACGGCCCCCGCGGGCTGCGGGGGCCGTCCGACTCGGTGAACCCGGCTCAGCGCGGGACGCTCGCGCCGACCCTGTTGAGCATCTCGTCGATCTCGTGAGGAGCGACCACGTAGGGCAGGCGGAACCTGATCGCCTCGGGACCCGACGGCAGGGCCATCATCTCGTGGTTGAAGAGCGACCGCAGCAGCGAGTCCCGCATCTCGCCGGATTCGAGCGACACGGCGACCAGCGACCCCTTGCCCCGCACGTTGCGGAACGCCCCGGTCTCCTTGGCCAACTCGCGGAGCCCGGCCATCAACCGCTCGCCCATGGCGGTGATGTGCGGCCCCATGTCCTCCTTCTCGATGATCTCGATGAAGCGCCGGCAGCGGGCCATGTCCACGAGATTGCCGCCCCAGGTCGAGTTGATCCGGCTCGGCATCTGGAAGACGTTGTTCGCCACCTCGTCGACGCGGCGGTTGGCGTAGATGCCGCACACCTGGGTCTTCTTGCCGAACGCGGCGATGTCGGGAGCCACCCCGAAGTGCTGCCACATCCACGGCTTCCCGGTGCCCCAGAAGCCGGTCTGCACCTCGTCAAAGATGAGCAGTGCTTCCCGCTCGTCCGCGTACCGGCGCAACTGGGCCAGGAACTCGCCCCGGAAGTGGTTGTCGCCGCCTTCTCCCTGCATTGGCTCCACGAGGATCGCGGCGATCTTGTCGCCGTGCTCGGCGAAGGCCGCTTCGATCTCGTCGTAGGCGCGCTGCTCGGCGGCTTCGATGTCGTTGGCGATGCCGCCGTCCAGGTCGAACTCGATCGCCGGGTTGAATACCCGCGGCCACCGGAACTTCGGGAACAGGCCGATCTTGTCGATCACGGTGTTGGTCACGCTCAGCGTGTACCCGGTGCGCCCATGGAAGGCCTGGCGGAAGTGGAGGATGACCAGGTCGTCCACGGGGTCGGTGAGCGACGTCCTGCCCAGCTTGCGGGC
>CAYXHU010000013.1:0-12440 GCA_964464675.1 uncultured Acidimicrobiia bacterium | reverse complement strand
CCGGGCCGCCGTCGGCGGAGGTGCAGGGGGCGGCGCAGGCGCCGCGCTGGGTGTGGCGATCGCCTCGCTGAGGGCCCGGAGCCGGCCCCCCGGCCCGGTGGCGCTCAGCGTCGCCTTGACCCAGCGCCGGCTGGTCGTCCTGCGGCGATCGTTGGTCACCAACCGACCGTTGGGCTCGGTGGCCGAGGTCCCGCTGGCCGAGGTCGCCGGCATCGACGTGAGCCCGCCCCGTCCGGTCGCCGCACGGAGACTGCGGATCACCTTCGGCGACGGTTCCGCCTGGGATCTCGAAGCGGCCCGTCCCGACCACCCGGAGGAGCTGGTGTCTGCACTCGAGGAGGCCCGATCCGAATGAGGAAGCGCCTTCTGCCCGGCCCGGGCCGGGAGTCGGTCT
Organism: uncultured Acidimicrobiia bacterium; assembly: GCA_964464675.1. Classification (GTDB taxonomy): domain Bacteria; phylum Actinomycetota; class Acidimicrobiia; order Spongiisociales; family UBA11373; genus CAYXHU01. Next base: position 12,046 of record CAYXHU010000013.1, on the reverse strand, counting down.
GGGACTACCCGCGCCCCCCGCGGGTCGAGCCCTGCCGGAGGAGGGTGCGGGTGATCCACCGCGGGGCCACGGTCGCAGACTCGAAGAGGGCGCTGAGGGTCCTGGAGACGAGTCATCCCCCGGGGATCTACATCCCGCCCGACGACGTGGCCGAAGACCTCCTCGTCCCCGAGCGTCGCACCACCATCTGCGAGTACAAGGGACCGGCCCGATACTGGGCCGTGTCGGTCGGCGGTGAGGTGACGCCGACCGCTGCCTGGTCGTACCCGAAGCCGTGGCCCGGCTACGAGGCGATCGCCGGCTGCTACTCCTTCTACCCCGGCCGGGTCGATCGATGCCTGCTCGACGACGAGGCCGTCGAGGCCCAGGAGGGCAGCTTCTACGGGGGGTGGATCACGGCCGACATCGTCGGGCCCTTCAAAGGAGGCCCGGGGACCCTGGGCTGGTGAGCCCGCTCGCGCTCACGAGCTCCCCGAGAAGAACTCCCAGATCATCGCCGAGGCCGACACCGACATGGTCGAGTTGCCGCGCTCTGACGCCTCGGTGGATCCCGGCCATCCGTGCCCGCCGCCCTCCACGACGATCAGCACCATCTCGGCGGCGCACCCCTCCCAGGTGTACTCGGCCACGTCGTCGGTGATCGAGCGGGGAGGAACGGGACGGTCGCAACCGTTGCGCTCCGACCAGTCGGCGGCCCAGGCCGGCACGGACGGCAACACCCCTCCGAAGCCGTAGAACGGCACGATCCAGTCTCCGGTGCCGTGAAACGCGATCATCGGCACCGCCTGCGCCGTCCGGCATTCGCCGTCGGAAAAGGCCCCGGCCACCGGCCCAGCTGCCGCGATGAGATCGGCCGCCTCGCAGGCAAGCCGATCCACCATGCCCCCGCCGTTCGACATCCCGGCGACGAACACGCGACCACGATCCACGGAGAGCTCCCCGGCGACCGCATCCACGAGGTCCCGCACGAAGCGCACGTCGGCGTCGTCCTCCGCCGCCCGATCCGCCCGCCACGCCGGAACCAGGCCCCGTGCCGCCGGGTACACGGTCACGAAGCCCTCTTCCTCCCCGATCACGTGCATGTCGGTCAAGCGCTCCGCGTCCTCCGGGCTCCCGGTGAAGCCGTGCAGGACGATCACCAGCGGAGCGGGATCGGGCAGGGCCTCCGGCACGTGCACCACATAGCGGCGCACCGCGCCACTCGACTCGAGGCGCATCTCGTACCGCCCGGGACCGTCGACCACGGACGCGGACGCGACCGACGAAGTCGTCGTGGTCGCGGCCGACTCATCCGCGACGGACGAGCTCGTGGCGGGAGCGGCCGACTCGTCACCCGCGCAGGCGGCTGCGGCGAGCACCGGGACGAGCAGGAGCAGGACGACGGTTCGGCGCATGAACGCACCGTAGACCGGGACTGCCGCAATCAGGACTCAGGAACGTCCCAGCCGCTGGGCGAGCGCCTGTGGGTCCTGAGCATGGCCGATCGCCTGATCGGGCTCCACGAGGCCCTTCTGGACCAAGTCGAAGAGGTGGTCCTCCAAGGTGAACATCCCTACGGCCCGGGAGGTCTGCATCACGTCCCGGATCTGGCCGATCTGGTTCTGGCGGATCTGGTTGGCGATCGCCGGCGTGGAGATCATCACTTCGAGCCCGGCGATCCGCTTCCGCTCGGAGCCGTCGGGGCGCCGCGCTGCCGGCCTCGCCTTGAGGAGCACCTGGGAGATCACCGCCAGGAGCGACATCCCCAGCTGCACCCGCACCTGCGGCTGCTGGTTGGTGGGGAATGCGTCGATGATGCGGCTCACCGTCTGGGCGGCTCCCGTGGTGTGGAGGGTGCCCAATACCAGGTGCCCCGTCTCGGCGGCGGTCAGCGCCGACGAGATCGTCTCCAGGTCGCGCATCTCACCGAGGAGGATCACGTCCGGGTCTTGGCGCAGCACCCTGCGCATCGCCTCCGGGAACGAGACGACGTCCGTCCCGACCTCGCGTTGTGTCACGAGCCCCTGCTTGTGGGTGTGGCGAAACTCGACCGGGTCTTCGATAGTGACGATGTGGCGATCCTCGTGCTGGTTGATCCAGTCGACCATCGAGGCCAGCGTCGTCGACTTGCCGGACCCCGTGGCGCCGGTCACCAGGATGAGGCCCTGCCGTCTCGCCAGGAGCGACGGGGTCACCGGGGGAAGCCCGATCTGCTCGAAGGAGAGCAGCGTTCCGTCGATGCGTCTCAGCACGGCACCGTACCCGTTGCGCTGGCGCATGACACTCGCCCGGAACGCATCACCGGAACGGTGCACGAACCCGAAGTCGGTCGTGCCGACGGCGGCGACCTCGGCCCACTGATGATCGGTGCACAGCGCGCGACAGAACGCCTCCGTCGCGTCGGCGCCCCAGGTTCCGTGACTGATCGGCATGAGGGTCCCGTGGGCTCGCACCACCGGAGGACTGCCCGGGTTGATGTGGAGATCCGAGGCCCCGGCGTCGACGACCGCGTCGAGCAGGCGCGCCACCAGATCGCCGGCCTGCCCCACCGGGCGCGGTGCGGTCGCGGGCACGGCACCGGCCGGCGGAGCTTCGGCCGTGTCGAAGACGTGAGGCTGAGTTCCGTTCACCGTCCCCGTTATCGGACGGTTCCAGGCCGACCTGTAGCCTCCGGCGTGTGCTGCGCTCCGTCGGCCGCGCTCTGGTCCTCGCCTGTCCCCTGTGCGGGGCCCGCAGGGCATTCCGGCGATGGATGGTGATGGCCGACGCATGCCCGGGGTGCGGGCATCGTTACGAGCGGCAGGAGGGGTACTGGGTCGGAGCCGTGGCCGTCAACACCGTGGCGACCCTGGGCCTGTTCGTGACGGTCTTCGTCGCCACGATGGTGGCCGCCCGGCCGGACGTCCCGTGGACGGCGCTCATGATCGGAGGCGTCGTCCTCAATCTGGTGTTCCCCGTGCTGTTCTATCCGGTGTCGAAGGCACTCTGGGTGGCAGTGGAGACGACGCTGCACCCGATCGACGGCCAGGAGCCCTGACGGCCGTTCCGGTGCTCCGCTACAGCTCGGCCCGGCGCGCCACCGCACGGGCGACCGCATGCCAGACCAGCCCGACGGCGATCATGGCGAGCCCGGAGATCCACACACCGGGATCCACCCAGAAGGCGAGGAACGCGCACGCCAAGAGCCCGGCAGCCGCCATCCACGCCGGGAACAGTCGATCATCCCGCGGGATCCGCAGCGCCGCCAGATTGGTGATCGAGTAGTACACGAGCACGGTGAAGGCGCTGAACTCCCACGTGGTCTTGACATCGCCGACGAGCACCAGTGCGCCGATCACCACCCCGACGGCCACCACAGCCGCGACCGGAGTCGATCGGCGGGTGTCGATCCTGCCGAAGCGCCTCGGCACGTCGGCCCGCCTCCCCATGGCGAGCAGCACACGGGACAGCCCGAGCACGAGATTGAGGAGCACGCCGGCCATGGCGGTGGCCGCTCCGACGGCGACGACGCGGTCGATGCCGCCGATGCCGAACCCGGCCGCCGCCACCTCGAGCGGAGCCGCCGAGCCGCCGACGGCCTCGGCGAGCGCCCGGGCTCCCGAAGCGCCGACGGCGACGGCGGACACGAGCACGTAGAGGGCCATGGTGACGAACAGCGTCGTGATGATGGCTCTCGGTATCGTCGCCCTCGGGTCGCGGACCTCCTCACCCATCGTCGCGATGCGCCCGTATCCCGTGTAGGCGACAAAGAGCAAGGCGGCGGCCTCGAGGAACCCCGGTGCGCCGGCGCGCTCGCCGGCGAAGAACGGCCGGAAACGCTCCGCATCGAACTCGAGCCACCCCGCCACGACGAACGCGGCCAAGGAAGCCAGGGTGATGGAGACGATGAGCACGTTCGCCGTGTTCGACGACCGCAGTCCGGCGAGCACCAGACCCACGACGACGGCAAGCAGGCCGAGGCCCAGTCCGATTCGCCCTGCGGTGCCTGCGTCCCAGCCGAACAAGACCGCGGTGTATCCGGCGAACCCCAGCGCAGCGGTGGCCGCCGACGCAGACTTGGCGAGGAGAAACACCCACCCTGCGACGAATCCGAACCCGGGAGACAGGTATCGATGGCCGTACTCGTACGTACCACCGCTCACCGGGTGGTTGGCGGCCAGCTGTGCGCTGCTGAGACCGTTGAGCGCGGCAACGACGGCGGCAACCGCTACGGCGAGCACGACGGACGGGCCGGTGATCCCGGAGGCGATCCCGATCGACACGAACACCCCGGTACCGACGATCGACCCGAGGCCCATCATCACCGCGCCGAACACGCCGAGCTCGCGCCGCAGCATCCCGTCCATGCGCCGGGGACGCTACCCGAAGAGCACCCCCATGGGGAGTTGGCTGAGGCTCAGCCGGTTCGCACGTGAGCGCGCAGCACGTCGAGGCCGGTCGAGCCGATCTCCAGCACTCGGGCGTGGAACCGCTTGAGGTCGAACCCGGGACGGGCCGACTGCTCGGCACGCAAGTCCCTGATCGCCTGCTGGCCCACCTTGTAGGCGATCGCCTGGCCCGGCCACCCCAGGTAGCGGTGCATCTCGGAGACGGACGTGTCGCGATCCTGTGCGGCGTAGTCGACCAGCATCTCGACGCCGGCTTCGAAGGTCCAGGGCTCTCCCGGGTGGAAGGACTGTCCGTCGGGGATCGGCAGCTCGAGATGGGAGCCGATGTCGATGACGACCCGGCACGCCCGCAGCATCTCGGAGGCCAGCTTGCCCATGAGGTAGTCGGGCGTGTCCAGGTAGCCGAGCTCTTCCATGACGTCCTCGGCGTAGAGGGCCCAGCCTTCGCCGGTTCCCGGATACCAGACGAGCAGCTTCTGGTATCTCGTGAGGTTCTCGGCGCTGGCCTGTTGGATGCCCGCCTGCAGATGGTGCCCGGGGAACCCCTCGTGGTACGCAGTGCTGATTTGGTCGAACAGCGGGATCTGCTGCTTCTCCCCGAACGACCACCACACCGTTCCGGGACGGCTGTAGTCCTCGCTCGGCGGCACGTAGTAGGCACCGAGGTGGCCGCCGGGCGGCGCCATCTTCACGTCGAGTCGCCGAATGGGCTCAGGAACGTCGAAGTGCTCGCCGTCGAGATCGGCGAGAGCACGCTCGAGCCGTGCCAGCATCAGCTCGCGAAACGCCTCCTGCGACGGTGCCGACCGGCTTGGGTCGGTCTGGAGCAGGTCGAGCACTCCGGCAAGGGGCGCCCCGGGGCTGATCTGCTCTGCCGCCTCCTGCATGCGGCTGCGCAGCCGTTCGACCTCGTCCCATCCCCACTCGTAGGTGGACTCCGGATCGAGATCCGCTCCGAGGAAGCGCCGCGCATCCCGTAGGTAACGGTCCCTCCCGACGGCGTCCCGCTCGACTGCGTCCGGCAGGTACTCATCTTCGAGGTATGCGGCGGCATCGGCGAACGCCTGCTGGGCCGATGCCACACCTTCGGCGAGGCGCCCGGCCAGCCCCTCGTCGCCGATGCCGCTCTCGGCGTACTGCCGCAGCAGGCCGCGAAAGGCCGACGAGTCCCCGGCGTGCACCCGGGCCTGGCGCGCCGCCTCGAGGATCTGCCGCTTCGCCACCGTGATGCCTCGCCGCCGTCCGTCCTCGAGACGGGACAGGTACGCGGACATCGCCGCGGGGAGGCCGTGCAGTCGTGCCGCCGCGTTCGCCCAACCCTGCGCGTCGGACAAGTCCATGTGGTCGAAGACCTCGCGGATGTCCTGCAGCGGTGACGTGATCGTGTTGAGGTCGCGCAGGTGGTCGTCGTGCGTGAACCACTCGAGCCCGTCGTCGAGCGCCGTGTCGATCACCGACACCGCTAGGCGGTCCCACGGGTCGCCGGTGGCGGGGACGGTGCCGAGGCGCGACGCCTGCGACACCAGCATGTCGCGGATGCGCTCTGCACCCGCCGTCGTGTAGTCGGGCCAGAGGTGGTCGAAGCCCGGGACGCCGAGCTGGGTGGCCAGGACGGGATCGGCGGAAACCGTCTCGTCGACGAACGTGGAGGCGAGGGTTGAGATGTCGGTGCTCACCAGACCACCCTACCGCGCCACTGCAGCGGCCCTGGTCGGCGCACAGCCTGCAGGCGACGAGTCGAGTGGTGAAGGGCCCACAAGCGCGCTTCGCCCTGGAACGCAGCATCGCCTCCGGCGAACCGGACCCCCAGTCAATCGTCTTTACCATCTCCTGGCTCGAATTGCCAGGGCCGAAAGCCCCCAAGCAGATCGGGCGCGATGCGTCTTGCGGAACCCACCAGGTGTGCTACCTTCACGGCTACCGGCCCGCACGTGTCGACGGCGAATCAGATGACCTCCCAGTCCCTGTCCCCCGCCGCGAATACGGCGGGCCGGTTCTCGTCTCCACCGCGCTGCGGGAGCGGCGCTCTGCCCGAGGCGCCGACCCACCCCGATCGGGCCGGCGCCCTGCGGGGTACCCTGCCCTGCTCATGTCCGGCACCCGCGCTGCGTTCTCAGACGGCCTCTCCGCAATGGCACCGCTCCTGGTCGGCATCGTTCCCTTCGGGCTCATCTTCGGAATCGCAGCCGTCGAGTCGGGGGTCGGGCCGGCCGCCGGTATCGGGCTGTCGGTCCTCGTCTTCGCAGGAGCAGCACAGCTCGCCACCGTCGAGCTGATCGGCGCAGACACCGCCCCCGTGGTCGTCGTGGCGACCGCACACGTCATCAATGCCCGTCATCTCATGTACTCGGCCTCCCTGGCACCACACTTCGCCGGTCTCGGGAAGCTCGGGAGGGTCGGCATCGCATACGGGGTCACCGATCAGGCCTACGCGTTGTCGATCACCGAATTCGGCCGCCGACCCATGAGACCCGCCGAGAAGGTCGCCTTCTTCATGGGCGCCACCGCCGCCCTGTGGCTCACGTGGCAGGTGTGCACGATCATCGGCATCGCCGTCGGGGCGAGCGTTCCCGAAGCCTGGTCGCTCGACTTCGCAGTGCCCCTCGTCTTCCTCGCGCTGCTCATCCCGGCGGTCGCCGATCGCAGCAGCGCCGCGGCCGCTGCGGCCGCGGGAGCGGCGGCTGCGCTCGCCGCCGGTCTTCCGTTCAACCTGGGGGTGATGATCGGCGCCGTCACCGGGGTCGCCGCCGGCGTGGTCACCGAGCGCCTCCTCCCGCTCCGGAGGGAGGAGGGGTGACCACGTTCGATGCGCCCCTGATCTGGGTGATCGTCGGCGTGGTGGCCGCCGGCACCCTCGGCCTGCGGTGGTCGTTCATCGGGCTGGTGGGCGGACGGGTCCCGGCCCCCGTGCAACGGGCGCTGCGGTTCGTGCCCGCTGCCGTCCTCGCTGCGCTGACGGTCCCGGCCCTCCTCCGGCTCGAGGGAACCATCGACGTGAGCCTCGACAACCACCGGTTGATCGCCGGCGCCGTGGCAGGGCTCATCGCCTGGACGACCCGTAACGTCCTCGCCACGATCGGGGTCGGAATGATCGTCCTGTGGACACTCGACGCGCTGTGGTGACCACCTGCCTACGCTGATGTCCATGGACCGATCCCGACGGGGCCGCAGGGTCTTGATCACTGCAGTCGGCGGCACGGTGCTCGCCGCCGGGATCGTCCTCATGCCGCTGCCGGGTCCCGGCACCCTCATCGTCGCCGGAGGCTTGTCGATCCTGTCACGGGAGTACCCGGCGGCAGGACGCGTTCTCGACCGGGTCAAGCGCCTCGGCCGGAACCGCCCGGGTGTGGCGGCGGTGGGCACCGACCACGACGAGCCTGCCTAACGCCTTCGGTCGAGCAGGCCCATCCGATCGGCGGCGACCAGGGCTTCCGCCCTCCCGGTCACCCCCAGCCGGGCATACAGGTCCGCCAGCTTGCGGAACACGGCACGCTCCGAGTAGCCGTACCGCTCGGCGAGCTTGACCACGGTGCCTCCCCTGGCGAGCTCCAGCAGCCACTCCACCTCGTCCTCAGCGATCGCCGGAACGGTGCCGTGCGGATCCGGCCCCCACGCTGCCATCTCCGCCGCAGTAGCCCGGGGAATGCACACCGAGCCGGACGCCGCGGCGGTGACGGCGGCCACGATCTGCTCGGGATTCTCGTCCCAAGCCGCAGCACCGCTCGCGCCGTGTCGAAGCGCATGGGCGTAGGACGACGCCTCGGCGTCGGGAATCAGGGCGACGACGACCGCACTCCGGGCACATCCCTCCACCCGAGCGCAATCGTCCGGTTCGCGCAACGGCGCCAAGACGATCGCAGCCTCATCGAGATCGGTCACCACGAATCCGGCGTCGCGCAGCGCTCCTTCGAGACCTCTCCGGTACGACGCAGCTCGCTCGAGTACGCATGCACTGTCCACGAGTGAACGCTACATCTCCCCGTGCACGACCCCGACGCGAATCCGTCACGCCTGTGACGCACCATGTCGCGGACCGGCGGCCTCAGAACCGCTACTCCTAGGCGCGCGCCGTTGCACGGCGCGACCTCGCGCGTACGCCCGGGGTCACACAGAGAGAAGGAACCGATGGCCACCAAGAAGCCTGCCCCGAAGAAGGCCGCTCCCAAGCCGGCGAGCAAGTCGAGCGGCAAGTCGGCAACCCGCAAGAAGTAGCGGAGCCGACACGAGGCGGAGCCTGTGGCTCCGCCTCGACGCGTCCGGCTCATGCTCCCGGCGAGTTCGGAGCGGACTCCTCGACGGGGCGAAGCCGATCCGGATGAACGGGTGACACGGGTGCCGTCGGCACGCGAAGCCTTGGGAAGCGGCCACCCCGGCGCTCCGTGCCCTCTCGGTTCACCGCGGGCCCATTGGCTCGCTGCGGAAGACCCCGCCCACCTCGGTGATCGCGTCGGCGATCGGGAACAGCGCCACGAGGGCCACGGTGATGATGATGGCGGCGAATACGATCGCCCTGCGGACGAGTGCCGGGCGACTCGGGATGGCGCGCCACTCCAGTGAGCCGCGTCGCCACGGCACGAATCGGCCCAGCACCCCGTAGCCGACCATCGCAACGCTGCTCGTCCCCCCGATCGCCAGCTGGCCGCCGGCCCAGAGGGCACCGAGTGCAAGCTGCCCGAACGCGAAGACCCCGCAGGCGAGCTGGCCGATGGCGATGAAGCCCCGTGCCCCTTGGCCGATCGCCACGATGCCGGTGGAGGCCTGGCCGAGGGCGATGATCCCGGTCGGCAGCTGCCCTATGGCGATCACACCGACCGGCTCCTGACCCACCGAGAACAGCTTCATGGCGGCACGGTAGCGTCGGCGAGCTCGGGAGGATCGCCCGGAACGCTCCGATCAGGCACTGCCTGCCGGTCGGCCCTCGGTGACGTCGTCGAGGTACTCGGCGATCTGGGGCATCGCCACGAGCCGGTCACGGAAGAACGTGTTCACGAGGTTGATGACCCGCTGTCGAGCCGCCTCCACCCGGGCAGAGCGGAGATCCGGCTCCGAGCCACCGGTGATCCCGTCGCGCAGCGCGAGCAGCTCTGACACGATCTCCTCCTCCTCGGTGCCCTCGAGGGTGCGCACCACGTCGAGGATGAGGTCGTCCAGCTGCCCGATCACGGTCGCCGTCGAGATCGCCGAACCGGGCTCGGAGGCCTCCTCGACCGTCCGGATCAGCGCGTGCACCTGATACAGGAGTGCCGCTGGTTCGTCGAACAGCTCGCGCACGTAGGCCGCCTCTTCGTACCGGCCGCTCAGCCGGAACACGTTGTACATGCGCTTGGCGGCCTTGCCGTAGTTACGCGGGTCCTTGGCCACGTACTTGCGCACTTCGGCCTCCAGCTGCTCGACGTAGTCGGCGAGCGCGTCCGGTGACACGTGATCGGCGAGCTTGGTGAACACGGGGATCGACTCGGCCTCCAGGTACACCTCCTGGAAGTACGGGTCCAGATAGCCGTCCAGAGGCGTGATCGATCCGTCCGGAGCTTCCCAGGTCACGTCGAGCATGTTGCTGGCGTTCGCCAGCTCGCCCCGCACGGGGTCGGCGATCACCCAGTCGAGCTTGCACCAGCCGGGATCGGCGGCCACCGCGCCCCATGCGACCACGACATCCTCACCGCCGGGGCGTCGGCCGACGATCACCCCGGCGACGACGTCGTTCCTCGTCCAGGCGATGGGCGATCCCGCGGCGTGCCGTCTCCCGGCCCGCTCGACATCCTCCGGGTACGACCCGAACTTGGCCTCGATGAACCGATAGGTGTCGCCGCTCAGCGTCGTGAGGATCTTGTCCCGCATGAGGCCGGCGAGGCGAGTGCATGCCTCCTCCCGCGTGCCGGCATGGATGTTGACGCGCTGAAAGAAGTCACAGTCCCCCGGGTACGTCTGGATCTTCGACTGGGCGGCCGAGCCGGAGAGCGCCAGTGCAGTCTCGACGCCGTCGGTGTCGGGGATCTTCACCAGCCGGCCCACGGCCCGGAAGTGAGCCAGGTCCTCGGAGCTGAAGTCGAGCATCGTGACCCGGTGTCCGAATACGCCGGCGTCCTCATCGACCTGGACGTCTTCCACGCTCGCCATCGCGATGGCGGCGAGCCACTGCAGCGCCTCCTCGCGATCCACCTCGACGCCGAGCCGACGGGCCGATGCGAGGATCCGATCGAGATCGGATGAAGGGGATTGTTTCACAGGCTGTCTCCTCCCCGGAGCGTCATCTCGGCGAGGATACGACGGAACACCTCGGCCTGGAGCACGGCGTCGTCGAGCGCTCGATGGGGAAGCCGATCGGGCACCCCCACCCTCGCAGCGAGATCGGCGAACGAGGTGTCCCGCCACCGAATCCCGAACACGCCCATGGCCAAGGCCTTGACGTCGAGCGCCGAGTGCCCGAACGGATTCCGCCCAACATGACGCTGGAGGGCATCTGCCACGAACATCCAGTCGAAGGGGGCATTGAACGCGACGAACACAGGTCGGCTGTCGAGCGGAGTGGCCGCCTCGACCCACTCGGCCAACCGTCGGGCTGCGGCGGCGGCCGGTTCGCCTTCCGCGAGGAGCCGCTCCATCGACAAGCCGCTGACCGCGAGAGCCTCAGGGTCGGCTTCGGAAGTCTCGGGCTGCAGTTCTGCAGAGAACCGGAAGGATGGGTCGTCGACTCGGCAGGCTCCGATCGCCAGCAGCGAGAACCTGCCCGGGATGGGGCCGGATGTCTCCACGTCAACCGAGAAGAAGGTTTCGGTCACAGACCCGCCCGACGGTAGACGCCCCGGTGCGGGATCACCTCACCGGCCGCTCGCGCCGAACCACTCCCCCGCCGCGGAACCGACCACCTGAGCGGACCGGCCCGAGCCGTCCGACGCCTCCGGGAAGCAGATGTCGAACCGTGTGATCGGAGCGAGGACACCCGCCCGGGTGGACTCGGTGTACCAGGGCACGGTTCGGCCCGAGACCGACGAGTACGTCCCGCCCCGGGCAACCCACACCGTCACCCCGGGGTCGGAGATGAAGCCGATGCCGAACAGGCGGCCGCCTTCCTGACGGATCTCCGTGCCCGTGAAGAAGTCGATGAGCACGCCGCGATCCAGCACGACGCCGTCGGCGTTGGCTTCGCTCGGGTCGTGGTTCGGCGACCACTCACCTGTGCACACCACGTCGGGTGGCGGCGGGACCGTGGTCGGAGGCGAGGGAATGGTCGTCGTGGTCGTAGTCGGCGGCGCCGTCGTGGTGGTCGTCGTCGGCGGCGCCGTCGTAGTGGTCGTCGTCGGCGGCGCCGTCGTTGTCGTCGTCGTCGGCGGGGCGGCCGTCGTCGTGGTCGAACTCGTGCTCGATGTCGTCGTCGACGCCGCCGGGGTGGTCGAGGTCGTCGCAGGCTCCGTGGTCGAGGTCGAGGTGCCGGCAAGCGTCGTGGACGACGGCACGGTGCCCTCCGACGTCGTCGCCGGCACCGACGTCGTGGTGGAGGAGCCGGCCACCGGCCCCGGGCCCTCACGACCGGCGTCGCCGGTGAGCACCATCGTGGCGACCAGCGCCACCGCGGCCACGGCGGCTGCGGCGCTGAAGGCTGCGGCGGCCACCCGGCGACGGCGCCGCACCGAGTCGAGCGGCACAGCCACCGCGCCTGCCGCCGCGGCGATGATGGCTCG
>CAYXHU010000012.1:0-12635 GCA_964464675.1 uncultured Acidimicrobiia bacterium | reverse complement strand
ACCCGCCCGGCATGATCGAGGGGCCGTGTCGGGCCCCTTCCTCGCCGCCGGAGATCCCCGAGCCCACGAACAGCAGCCCGCGTCCCTCGAGCCGGCGGGTCCTGCGCATCGTGTCCTCGTAGTGGGAGTTCCCACCGTCGATGATCACGTCGCCCGGATCGAGGAGCGGGAGGAGGTCGGAGATGACACCGTCGACCGCCGCTCCGGCCTTCACCATCAGCAGGATCTTGCGCGGGGGCCTGAGCCACCCGACGAGCTCTTCCAGCGAGTAGGCGGCGACGATGCTGGTGCCGGCCGCCTCGCCGGAGACGAACGCCTCGGTACGCGCCGCGGTGCGGTTGTACGCGGCGACGGTGAACCCGTGGTCCGCCATGTTCAGCGCGAGGTTCTGGCCCATCACGGCCAGCCCGATCAACCCGATGTCAGCGGTGCCCGCCACCGACTCCTCCTCGCCGGATGGGAGCAGGGTACCCAGCGCGGGTGCGGGCGCCCTATTCGGCGTCGCCGAGGGCCGGCATCTCCCGGTCGAACAGCCACGCGTCCAGGAACTCGCTGTAGTCCCGGCCGGTGACGTCGGCGACGGTGGCGGCGAAGTCGGCCGTGGATGCGTTGCCCCCTCCGTACCGGACGACGTACTCGCGCAGCGTGGTGAAGAAGGCTTCGTCGCCGATCTCGAGGCGCAGCGCGGCGAGCGTCAAGGCTCCCCTCACGTAGACCGAGTCGTGGAAGAGGTCGGCGGGGCCGGGGTCACCCGGCGCCGGGTGGGGGCGGTCCATGAGGGCGTAGCCGTCCCGAACCTCGCGCAGATAGGCGTCAGAACCTTCGGTCGCCTCCACCCAGAGCCATTCGGTGTAGGTGGCGAAGCCCTCGTTGAGCCAGATGTCCTGCCACGTCGAGGGCGTGATCGCGTCGCCGAACCACATGTGGCCGAGCTCGTGGACCACGATTCGCTCCAGCACGAACGGGGACAGCGCCGTGGTTCCGAATATCGAGAGCGTGGGCACCTCGAGGGCTCCCGGGAACCCGCTCACGACCACGTGCCCGTACGCGTCGAACGGATACGGCCCGAACAACGGCACGAGGGCGTCGAGCATCTCGTCGATGAGCGCGAACTCGGCTGGGGGGTCGTCGGCGAGGTCGCCGGGGAGGTAGTCGCGCAGCTCGATCCCGTCGTAGGCCGGGTACTCGACCCGCTCGTACCGGCCCACCGCCACAGTGGCGAGGTACGTGGCGACCGGATCGTCCAAGTCCCACACGTAGGTGGTCGTGCCGTCCCCGTCGACGACGTCGACGAGGAGCCCGGGCGCGGCGGCCACCCACGGCTCGGGCACCGTGGCCCGGATCGTGAACTCCGCCTTGTCGCTCGGATGGTCGTTGCACGGGAACCACACGCGGGCGCCGTCCGGTTGCCCGATGACGTAGACGCCGTCGTTCCGGACGTTCCAGCCGACGCCGAAACCGAAGGTCCCGGAGGGATTCGAGACCGGGAGGCCCTCGTACTCCACCGTCACCGAGAACTCCTCGCCGGGGACGAGCGCCGCTGCGGGCGTGACCGTCATCTCGGCTCCGTCCCGTTCGAACGACGCCCCGGTCCCATCCACGGTGACCCGGTGCACGGTGAGGCCCACGAGATCGAGGTTGAAGGACATCAGCGGGTCGCCGGCGGTGACTTCGGCAGTGATGGTGGTTTCGCCGGTGAGAGTGCCGTCGCCCGGGTCCACCGCCACGTCGATCGAGTAGTGATCGACGTCGTATCCGCCGTTCCCCAGCCCGGGGAAGTAGGGATCGCCGAGACCGGCCGACCCGGCAACCGCCGCCGGCCCTGCATCGGTGGTGCCGGTGGTCGGCACGGTCGTCGTCGGCCGGGTCGTCGCGGGCGGCTCGGCGGTGGAGGTGGATGCCTCGATCGTCGTGGACGTCGAGGCCGATGGTGGAGCGGCGGTCGTGGTGGTCTCCACGCTCCCGTTGCGCGAGCACGCCGCGGCGACGAGCGCCAGCGCGATAACGGCCGGGAGGAGACGGGTGTGCATTCGGGGCCAGCGTAGGCGGCCGGTGGACGGCATCCTCCGGGCAACGCTCCGGGGCGGAGGGCAGTTCCCGGATCCTGGAGCGGCCGGCCCCCGGGCGCTACCGTCGGCTCCGTGGCATCGCCCCTCGCCAGGCTGACGGGCGCGGCGCTGGACGCGACCCGGCGCGCCCTGCACGACCTGGACGCCGACCAGGTCCCCGCCGACCTGCGCAAGGTGGCGGCACACTCCGGGGCGCTCCCTCCTCCGCTGGCCGGCGCCCTGCTGCGCGGGCTCGATCGGTACGACTGGCTGCGCGAGAAGGCACTCGAGGCGTGGCCCGAGGGGGACCGGAGCTCGGACGACCCGTCGATCGCGTTCGGGTTGCTGTTCCTGGAGCGGCCGCCCGGCTGGAGCGAGAAGGTGGCGGCCGCCGTGGCGGCCGCGGCGGCCGCCGATGCCTCCGACGCCGAGCGGCGGGCCGAGGCGAGGATCGCCGAGCTGGAGGAGACGCTCGACGAGGCGAGGAGGCGGCTGCGCGACGAGCGGCGCCGGGCGGCCGCCGAGCGCGAGCGACTGGAACGGGCGCGGGACGCGGCACGCGCTGCGGTTCGGGCCGTGAGGAGCGGGGAGGGGCGCTCCGAGGCGCAAGCCCGGCGCCGGGCCGAGGAGGCAGAGACCAGGGCAGCCGAAGCAGAGGCGGGACTCGCCGGGGTGGGGGAGGACCTGGCTTCGTTGCGCGACAAGCTGGCCGAGGAGCGCCGCCGTAGGGCGGAGGTGGAACATGCCCTCGCCGAGGCCGCAGCCGGCCGGGTCTGGGTCGCAGGCGACGATCCCGTGGCACTTGCCGCCCACCTCGACGACGTGGCCCGCATGGCTCGTCCGCTCTCTGCAGTCGACGAGCGACCGGTGGAGGCCTCGAACCTGCTGCGGCTCCCGAGCGGAGTGGCGCCCGACTCTCCGGAGGCGGTGGTGTGGCTGCTGGAGCGTCGCGGGCCGACCACGGTGATCGTGGACGGCTACAACGCCGGCTTCGAGCTGGCCGGTCCCGGCGACCCCGCCGCGGCGCGGCGCCGCCTGCAGGTGGCGGTGGGCCCGCTGCCGCGAGTCGCTGCCGGACCACTGCAGGTGGTGATCGTCTACGACTCGACGATCGAGGATGACGACGGCACCGCTGCGGTGGCGGCGGGGCGGGTCGTGACGCGATTCGCGGCGGCCGGGCGCAGCGCCGACGACGAGATCGTGGCGCTGGCCGGGCGGCACCAGGGGCCCGTCGTGGTGATCAGCGGGGATCGCGCCGTCCGGGAGGGAGCCGAGGCTGAGGGCGCCTTGACGCTGTGGTCGAAGGCGTTGGCGGAGTGGTCGACACGGCGGTGACCAAATCTGTCACACCCGGTTCGTACGGTGGTGTCGAGACCGAATCGCATCCACCGGAGGGGACCTATGCGGATCGACTGCAACGAATGTGTGATGCAGGGCACGATCGTGTGCCGGGAGTGTGTGGTGAGCCATGTGCTCACCCAGGCCGACGGGACGGTCGACCTCGACGACGAGCGCTCCGGCGCGCTCGAGGCGCTCGCAGACGAGGGACTGGTGCCCAGACTCCAGTTGGTGCGCCGGGTCGTCAACGAGTAGCGGGCCTCCGTGCGTCCCAGCCGCCCACAAGGCAGGACGGTCGCCCCCGGTAGCCTGGCCGGGTGGAGCTGTCCGAGCAGCTGCGGCGCGTGGCGGAGGATTCCGGACTGGGCGGGTTCGGGGTGGCCGAGGCCGGGCCGTTCTCTTGGGTTCGGGACGAACTGGAGCGACGCCTTCGTGAGGGCAGCAACGGCTCGCTTCGCTTCACGTATGCCGATCCGGTCCGATCCACCGAGGTGCGCCGCTCGTTCCCGTGGGCGGAGCGGCTGGTCGTGGCGGCCTGGGGCTACCTTCCCGACGCGGGGACCCCGGGTGGACGCCGGGCGGGAACCGGGCGGATCGCCCGGTTCGCCACCGAAGACCACTACCGCGGCTTGCGAGACGGGCTGGCGAGCATCGCCCGGGTGCTGCACGGCGCCGGATGGCGTGCCGAGGTGCTCGCCGACGACAACCGGTTGGTCGATCGTGCCGCTGCGGTACGGGCCGGAATCGCATGGTGGGGCAAGAACGCGCAGGTGCTCATGCCCGGCTTTGGGCCGTGGACGCTGCTGGGGAGCGTGGTCACCGACGCACCACTTCCCCCGTCGGTCCCGATGCGCCGTGACTGCGGATCGTGCCGGGCCTGCCTTCCTGCGTGTCCCACCGGAGCGCTCGTGGCTCCGGGGATCCTCGACGCCCGGCTGTGCCTGGCCTACTGGGCGCAGGCCCCGGGAGTCATCCCGCGTTCGCTGCGCCGAGCCATGGGAGACCGGATCTACGGATGTGACGATTGCCTCGAGGCATGCCCGCCCGGTCGCCGCCTCCTCGAGGCCGCAGGGCAACGGAGGGGCCGGGTGAGCCTCGCCGAGGTGCTCGGGGCCGACGACCGGGGGCTGCGGCGTCGTTTTGCCCACTGGTACGTGCCCCGCAACGACGTGCGGCACGTGCGGCGCAACGCGCTGGTCGCCCTCGGCAACGTCGGAGGTCGCGGTGCGGTCGGCATCGCGGCGGGATATGCGGGGCATCCCGACTGGCTGCTGCGAGCCCATGCGGTCTGGGCTCTCGGGGAGCTCGGGGGGAGCACCGCGGCCGCGGCGGTGCGGGCGGTGGCCGCCCGGGAGCGCCACCCGGAGGTCCTGGAGGAGATCGAAGGTACGCTCGCAGGGTGCTGATCGTCTCCGACGTCCACGGAGCCAACGACGCGCTCGCCGTCGTCGCCGCGCAGGGCGAGCCGCTGCTGGTCCTCGGCGATCTCCTCAACTTCATCGACTACCGGACGTACGAGGGGCTGGTCGCCCAGGTGGCCGGGCGCGAGTTCGTCGCCGAGATGGTGGCATTGCGCTCCGCCGGAGATCGCTCGGGTGCCCGCCGCCTGTGGCGGAGTTTCGCAACGGGGCGCGAGGAACGATTGCAGCGCACCTACGACGAACTGATCGAGGAGTCGTACGCCGAGTCGGCACGAGCACTCGCCGGAGCGGAGGCGTACGTGACCTACGGCAACGTCGACCGCCCGGACGTGCTGCGAGCCGCCCTCCCCGACGGCGTCTGGTTCGTGGACGGTGAGGTGGTTGAGATCGAAGGCCTGCGCGTCGGCTTCGCGGGAGGAGGTGCGCCCAATCTCGGGGTCCCCGGGGAGGTCGGCGAAGAGGACATGGCGGAGAAGCTCGGCCGGCTGGGGCCGGTGGACGTGCTGTGCACCCACGTGGCTCCGGCGGTCCGGCAGCTGAGCACCGACGTGGTCGCCGGGCGGGTCAAGGAATCGGCCGCGGTGCTCGACTACCTGCTCGAGTACCGCCCCGGCTGGCACTACTTCGGGGACATCCATCAGCCGATGGCGACGGAATGGCGGGTGGGCGACACCATGTGCCGGAACGCCGGGTACTTCCGGGCGACCAAGCGGGCGATCCGGCATGGGTGAGGAGGTCGACCTCGACCGTCTCGCCGACGGGTATCGGCACCGGCCGGCAGGGCCGGCGACGCTCCGCCGAGCCCGCCGCGCCGCGGGTGAGGCAGGCCTGGCAGCCGGGGACCTCGCCCTCGACGTGGGCGGGGGACGCGGCGACCATGCAGCGGAGTTCGCCGGCACCGGCGCGACTGCGGTGGTGGTGGATCGTTCCGAGGTAATGGCGGCCCGGGCGAGGAGGGCGGGGGTGCACGCCGTGGTGGGCGACGGGCGGCGCCTTCCCATCAAGGACGAGTCGGCCCGCCTCGTCTATTTCCACGCCTCCATCCACTACGGAGGATGGCGGGACATGCTCGACGAAGCGGTACGAGTCGTGGCCCCGGGTGGAGTGGTGTGGATCTGGACGTTCGCCCCGGAGCACTTCCGGACGTCCTACCTGGCCGAGTGGTTCCCGTCGGTTCCCTCCATCGACGAGGCCCGGTTCCCCGACCCGGAGGCGATGCTCGCGCACCTCGCCGGCCGTGCGCTGCAGGGCGGCGGGAGGGAGACGGCCCACGAGACCGTCTCGCGTACGGCAGGGGATTGGGTGGCCGCGGTGCGTGCCGGATTCGTCAGCACCCTGCACCTCCTCGATCCCCAGGAGATCGAGGAGGGACTGGACCGTTTCGGGGCCGCTCATCCCGATCCCACGGAGGAGATCCGGTACGAGTTGACCCAAGAGACGGTCTGGGCCCGCAAGCCGTCGCTACGCTGAAAGAGCAGAGCGCATGGAGAACGCGGTGGCCGAGGGCACCATCAGGAGCACGGAGTCGACGGCATCCCCGGCCGAGGTCTTCGCCGTGGCGGTCGACCTGCAGCGTTACCCGGAGTGGGCGGCAGGGGTCAACTCGGTCGAGGTGCTCGAGACCGACGATCGTGGTCGTCCCGCACGGGCCCGCTTCGAGATCGACGGCTTCGTCAAGCGGATCGCCTACGAGCTGCGGTATGCCTACGACGAGCCTCACCGGATGGAGTGGTGGGCGGTTCCCGGAGCGGACATCCGCGAGATGCACGGCTCCTACGAGTTCCGGCAGGTCGAGGGCGGCGGCACCGAGATCGTCTACGCCTTGCTGGTCGAGCCGGCCTTCACCGTGCCGGGATTCCTCAGGCGCCAGGCGGAGAAGCAGATCGTCTCGTCGGCGCTGCGCGGGTTGCGGCGGCGCGCCGAGGGGGCCCAGGCGGGCGCCTGACGTGCGAGTCCTCCTCGTCACCGGCAAAGGGGGCGTCGGCAAGACGACCGTGGCAGCCGCCACCGCGCTGCAGGCCGCCGACGGCGGCCGCCGGACGCTCGTGGTCTCCACCGACCCGGCCCACAGCCTCGCCGACGCCTACGACGTGCCGCTCGGCGACCAGGCCGCCGAGATCGTCCCGTTGCTCTGGGGGCAGCAGATCGACGCCCAGTCCCGGCTGGAGCGCTACTGGGGGACCGTGCGGGACTACCTCGCCGACCTGTTCGACTGGGGCGGGCTCGCCGGGGTGGAGGCAGAGGAGTTGCTCGTGTTCCCGGGCATGGACGAGTTGTTCGCCCTCGCCGAGGTGCAGGATCACGTCGCCGGCGGCCGTTTCGACGCCATCGTCATCGATTGTGCACCGACTGCGGAGACCCTGCGGCTGCTCAGCCTGCCCGAAGCGCTGGCGTGGTACATGGAGAAGCTCTTCCCCGTCGAGAGGAAGCTTGCCAAGGTGGTCAGACCGGTGCTGAGCCGGGTGGTGTCAATGCCGCTGCCCGACGACGAGGTGTTCGCCGCCGGGGAGGGGTTCTACAGCCGGATCGAAGGGGCTCGCCGCATTCTCGCCGATCCCGACAGGACCAGTGCCCGCCTGGTGATGAACCTCGAGAAGATGGTGGTCGGCGAGGCACGCCGGACCTACACCTACCTGGGCCTGTTCGGGTACTCGGTCGATGCCGCGATCGTCAACCGGATCCTCCCGGACACCGTGACCGACCCCTACTTCGACCGGTGGCGGCAACTCCAGAAGCAGCACCTCGCCGAGGTGGAGGAGGGGTTCGGCGAGCTCGCCTTGCTCGAGTTGCGGCTGTTCGACGAGGAGATGGTCGGCGTCGAGCGGCTTCGAACCGTGGGCCGGGAGTTGTACGGGGACCGGGATCCGCTGGCGAGGCTGTCGCACGTCGACCCGTTCCGGATGGAATCCGATCCACAGACCGGGGACGCCGTGCTGTCGATCGCGGTGCCGTTCGCCGACAGGAGCGACGTCGACGTGATGCGTCACGACGAGGAGCTGTACGTGACGGTCGGCTCCTACCGCCGTTCCCTCGTATTGCCGGACTCGCTGCGGCGCAGGGAGGTCACCGGCGCCCGCCTCTCCGGGGGTGTGCTCGAGGTGCGATTCCGGAGAAGGGACGATGTCTGACGGCCCGCACATGAGCGACGCAGCACGGCGCGGCCTTCGGCGGGCCGGCATTCACCTCGTTCGAGCCGCGATCGAGGTGGTGAACGGGATCAGCGCCTTCCTCGAGGAGCTCGAGGCGGCCCGGGCGCCGTCGCCGGACGACGAGGATCCGCCCCGCCGCCACATCCCCGTCGAGGAATAGACCCGGGCCGGCAGGACGTGCCCGGGAAGGGTGCCGAACTCGGCGCGTAGGCTGATGCGGTGGACCAATCGGTGCTGGGCGCAGCCTGTGGGGGCGGCACGATCCGTGCGGCCGGGTGGCCGGCGGGTTCGCTGGTTCCCGAGGAGCGCCGGGAAGTGAGTGCGCCGGGGGAGGCCTCCGAGATCCCGCCGATCTCGGGTGACCTCGCCGAGGAGATGCGGGTGGCCGAGACGTTCTCGGCATGCCTCGGGATCGGTGTCTCCCCGGCCGCCGGCATCGGCCGCGGCGCAGGGCCGGCTGGGGCGGCGGTGCCGGCCTCGGAGCGGCCATGACGGCCGGCCGGATCGCAGTGGGCTCGGTGCTGGCGGCGATCGGGGTGGTGTTCGCCCTGGACGCGGTGGGAGCCACCGACGCGGGCCCGATCGTCTCCCGGTGGTGGCCGCTGGGCCTGGTCGTGCTGGGAGCCACACAACTCGCCCTCGAACGGCGCGCTTCGTTCGCTTCGACGGCGCTCGTGGTCGTCGGTCTGTTCGCGCTGGCCGGCACGACCGGCGCCCTGGAGGGGCGGCTCTGGTCCCTCGCCTGGCCGGGGGCGATGATCCTCGTCGGCGCGTGGCTCGCGTTCGGGAGGCGCCGCCCGGCAACCGTGCGGCGGACCCACGTGACCCGGCTGGCGGTGCTCACCTCGAGCAGCCTGGCGGTGAAGGCGAAGGGCTTCCGGTCCGCCGACCTGACGGCGGTACTGGGAGGAGTGCGGTGCGATCTGACCAGGTCGGAGCTGGACCCGGCCGGGGCGCGGGTGTCGGCGACCGCGATCCTCGGGTCGGTGGTCGTCATCGTGCCGGAGGGCTGGAAGGTGCGGGTCCGCGGACTCCCTGTGTTCGGCGGCTGGGACGACACCACCTCGCGCGTGGTCGGGCCCGGCGCGCCGGAACTCGAGGTGCGAGCCGTGGTCGTGCTCGGCGGGGTCGAGGCCCGTCATCCCCGCCGCTGGGCCTGATCCAACGGAGTACTAGCGCCCGTTGGCGTTCAGGTACAGGTGGGTGAGGTACTGGGCGACCATGCGCTGCGCACTGAAGGCGGGGACCACCGACTCGATCGCGTCCTTCATCCGGGCCACCCAGCCGTGGGGGATCTCGTCGTCGCCGCGGTCGTAGTAGAGGGGGGCGACCTCGTGCTCGATCAGGTCGTAGATGTGGTGAGCGGCGGCGTCGTCCGAGGCGTGCTCTTCGCCGCACCCCCACCCGTTCGTGCCGTTGAAGCCCTCCAGCCACCAGCCGTCGAGGACGCTCAGGTTCAGCGCCCCGTTGGCGGCCGCCTTCATGCCCGAGGTGCCGCTCGCCTCCAGCGGCGGCCGGGGGGTGTTGAGCCACACGTCCGCCCCGCCCACCAGGTACCGGGCCAGCTCCATGTTGTAGTCCTCGACGAAATAGATGTGCCCGGCGAACTGGGGGCTCTTGGCGATCGCGGCGACCCGGGCGATGAGGGCCTGCCCTTCCTTGTCGGCCGGGTGCGCCTTCCCGCTGAAGAGGAGCTGGATGGGTCGCGCCGGGTCGGTGAGGATGCTCTCCAGGCGGTCCAGGTCGGTGAGCAGGAGGCCGGCGCGCTTGTAGGCGGCGAAGCGCCTGGCGAACACCATCGTGAGCCGTTCCGGAGGGAGTGAGTTCTCGACCTGCCGCAGCTCGCCCGGGGCGAGCCCGTGCCGGGCCCACTGCTCTCGCAGGGCGCGCCGCACGTGGCGAAGCAGTCGCGTCTTCTGGGCGGTGTGCGCGTCCCAGATCGCCTCGTCGGGCAGGTCACGAATCGCCTTCCATGCCGTGGGCTCAAGCAGCTGTTCCGCCCAGTCGGGGCCGATGGCCTCGATGAAGTTCCGCGACATGGTTCCCCCGACCCAGGTGGGCATGTGGACGCCGTTCGTGACGTAGGTGCCGGGTCCGCCGATGATGTGCTGCCAGTCGCGCGTCACCTCCTCCCCGTGGCGGCGGCTCACCCCGTTCGTCGAGTGCGACAACCGGATCGCCAGTGCGCCCATGTCGAAGACCCCGTCGCGCCCCGAGTCTCCGAGCTCGTGGAGTGTGACGGCATCGATGCCGCCGAAGCGACCCGCCAGGTAGCGGTCGACCAGATCGCGGTCGAACACCTCGTTGCCCGCCGGGACGGGGGTGTGCAAGGTGAACACCGACGTGCCGCGCACGTGCTCGACGGCGGCATCGTAGGGTTCGCCGGCCTCGAGCCGGCCTGAGAGCCGGTGCAGCAGGGCCAGCGCGGCGTGCCCTTCGTTGATGTGCCACGTGGACGGCTCCATCCCCAGGGCTTCGACGAGGCGGGCCCCCCCGATGCCCAGCACGATCTCCTGGCAGAGGCGCATTTCGCGTCCCCGCACGTAGAGGATCTGGGTGATGGCCCGGTCGGCGGGGTCGTTGCCGGGGACGTCGGTGTCGAGAAGGAGGAGGGGAACCCGGCCCACGTCGATTCGCCATACCGCGACGTCGACGTCGCGACCCGGGAGGCCCACGGAGACGTTCAGGGGATGGCCGGTGCGGTCGAGGACCCGTCGCGCCGGGCGCCGGGCGACCTCGATCGGCACGTAGTGGTGCTGCTGGGCCCCGTCGGGCTCGATCGCCTGACGGAAGTACCCGCGCCGGTAGAGGAGCCCGATGCCCACCATCGGGAGCCCGAGATCGGAAGCGCTCTTCAGGGTGTCGCCTGCGAGCACGCCGAGACCGCCGCTGTAGAAGGGGAGGGTGTGGTGCACGCCGAACTCGGTGGACAGGTACACCACCCCGTTGGGGAGCGCCTCGGGATGTGTCCTGGCGTACCAGGTGCTCTCCTCGGCGAGATAGGCGTCGAACAGGTCGACCACCTTGCCGTAGAGGGTGATGAACGAGTCGTTGCCGGCGAGCCCTTCCCAGGTCTCTGCGGTGCACTGCTGCAGCACCGACATCGGGTTGGGGGAGCGGACCCAATCGGATGGGTTCACCCGCTGCCACAACTCGCGGGCCGCGGGCTGCCAGACCCACCACATGTTGTAGGCCAGGTCGTACAGGCGCTCGAAGACGCGCGGGATCTCGACTCGAGTGCCCGCGGCGACGGGGATATTGGGAATGGGGTCCGGCATCGATCGTCTCCGCTGAGGAATCCGGCGCAACAGACTACCCACCGGCACGCCGGCTCGCGGCCGCCCAGGCGGCGCGGCTAACCTCCCCGGCTGCGCCGCAGTGCCGCCGCCATCGATTCCCCGGAGCCCACGACATGCCGATCGCAGTGCTGTTCCCAGGACAGGGAAGCCAGTTCGTGGGGATGGGCGCCGAACTCTTCGACGCCCGGCCCGAGCTCCTGGGTGATCCGGCAGACGACGTGCTGGGCTGGTCGCTGCGTGATGTCTGCCTGGAAGGGCCCGAGGAAGCCCTGACGAGAACCGACCGGGCCCAGCCCGCCATCTTCGCGGTGTCGTACGCGCTGTGGGACGAGGTGCGCGCCCGGATGCCTGGCGTCCCGATCGCAGCGGCCGGGCACTCGCTGGGGGAATTCACCGCTCTCGCAGCGGCCGGGGTGGTCGACTTCTACGAAGGCTTGCGGCTCGTGGCGGCGCGCGGCTCAGCGATGCAAGCGGCCGCCGACCGGGAGCCGTCCGGGATGGCCGCACTGGTCGGCGCCGATCTCGATGCCGCCGAGGCGCTGGCTTCGTCCTGTCGCGCGTCGGGGGGCCGGCTCTGGGTGGCCAACGTGAACGCCCCGGGGCAGATCGTGGTCGCCGGGGGTGTCGAGGATCTGGACTGGGCCGGCAGGCATGCCGCCGAGCACGGCATCCGCAGGGTGATCGCCCTGCGCGTGGCCGGGGCCTTCCACTCGCCGTTCATGACTCCTGCCGCGGGGGCCTTCGAGGCGGCGGTCCGTGGCGTCGCGTTCGGAGCGCCGGCTTTCGACGTGTGGGCGAACGCGACGGCTGCCCCGTACGACGAGCAGGTCGCCGAGACGCTGATCGCCCAGCTGACCTCGCCGGTGCGGTTCTCCGAGTCGCTCGCCGGCATGGCTGCCGCCGGAGCGACCACCTTCGTCCACGTGGGCCCCGGCGACGTAACCGCCGGGCTCGCCAGGAGGTCGGTAGAGGGTACGAAGACGCTGGTCACGTCCTCATTGGAGGACGCATCCTCATTGGAGGACGCATCCTCATTGGAGGACGCATCCTCGTTGGAGGACGCACCGCCACATGACGAGGCGGCTCCATGGTGAGGTCCGTGACGACGGGAGGGTCGAAGCGGTGAGGAACGCGATGATCACGGGCTGGGGCATGTGTGTGCCGCCGTCCGTGCTCACCAATGCCGATCTGGAGACGCTCACCGACACCAGCGACGAGTGGATCGTCACTCGCACGGGGATCGCCGAACGAAGGATCAGCCACGTCGACACCTCCGAGCTCGCAGCAGTCGCCGCGGCCAGGGCCCTGGCGGCTGCGGGCATCGAAGCCGGCGACGTCGACCTCCTGCTGCTCGCGACGTGCACTCCCGACCGGCTGGTC
>CAYXHU010000011.1:0-12679 GCA_964464675.1 uncultured Acidimicrobiia bacterium | reverse complement strand
CCAGGCGACCAGGTTCGGTATGCCTCGTCGTACGACGTCTTGAGGGCGTAGTACACGCCGTTGAACACGATCCCGAGGATGTGGGCGACCGGCTGGTCGTCGAGGTGGAGCAGCTCGATGCGAAGCCCGCCCTGCTTCGAGAACTCGCGGGCCAGGCGTCCGTAGAACGACGCGGCCCCGGGTTCGGAGCACAGCGACGTGCCTTCTCTGTCCTTCCAGGACAGCCGCTCGATGCGGAGCACGTCGGTCATCGCATGCTCGTGCGCCTTCGTCTCCGTGTGCCACTCGACGCGCCACCCGGATTCGAGCTTGCGGCGTTTTCGCTGCAGCTCATGCCGGAGCCGACCGGGCCGCTCCTTCAGGTAGTCCTCCCAACTCCCCCGGATGCGGATGATCGGCGTCGCGTCGGCGGGGCGCACCAGCGTTCGGCCGTCGTGGTGCTCGAGTGCGGAGATCATCGGAGACTCGCCGCTTCCGGAGCGGATCCGCAGGCGCGAACCTCTCCGGGTGAGCTCGAGGTGATCGACGACGGCCCGCAGCACGGCCGCCGGGTCGCCGGCGTGGAGGATCCCGCAGCGTCGGGCGTGGGGGTTCACCGGGGTGACCAGACAATGCCGGCACCCGATCGTCCCGGGATCGTCGTCGAGGAGGGGTGCGACGCCGACGAGATCGGCCCCGGAGCGCACGAACAGGAACGCGATGGGACGATCCGCCCAGTACGTCGCCAGCCATGCCGTGACCCACTGAGGCGTCTCGAACAGTTCGGCCGAGGGTGACAGGGCCGCCAGCGCCTCCCATTCGTCCCGGAGACCGGCGAGATCGTCGGAAGTCCGGATCTCCTCGACGGTGAGCGCTGGAGACGACGTCACGACGGGCTCACCCGTTCCAGCCACGCTTCCTTCCAGAACAGGAAGCAGCTGCGTTGACATCCGGCGTAGTCCTCCGGTCCGGAGGCCGGCGGCTCGCAGAACACCCCGTCGAGGATGACGGTATTGCGGATCCTGAGCATGCGGCGGGTGCGTTCATCGAAGAACGTCTCGACCCGGGAGCGAACCGCATACTCGCCGCCGCAGAACGCCTCCTGGACCGGCATGAATCCGAGGCCCTCGCAGTCGCCAACCGGGTCGAGGGTGGCACGGATCGAATCGAGGTCCTTGACGCGCACCCGTTCGCCGGGTTCGAGCCGCAGCGGCGCGGGGATGGCCGGAGCGGGGCGGGGAGCTGCGTCCGGCTGCCGGGCGGGACGCAGCCTCTCGAGCACCAGGCTTGGATCGCGGGCGGCCTTGCCGGCCTTGCGAGCCAGCGCTGCGACCGCTCGCCGGATGGCAGCCCGGGCCCTCTCGACCGGGCCGAGTTCGTTGCCCGCCTCCGGCAGGCGCTGCAGTTGGCACTCCATGTAGACCCCTCTGATCGGCGAAAACGTCGCGAACGACCGCTCCAGGATGAATCGGACGTCCCGGGCACCGGCTTGAGGCGCGGACCGTCGCCGGAGGCAGCGCTAGGTGGAGTCTGCGAAGGAGGGCAAGAGCTGCAACCAGGCGGCCGAGATCTGTGGGGTCGGCTGCAGCGTGTCGAGGAACCCGATCCGCTCGCCGTCGTCCCGATACGCGGCCAGCGTGCCGCCTTCGGCGACCACGAGGAACGATCCGTCTGCCGACCAGGAAAGGCCGCCCCATTCCGGCGAGATCGGAGCCTGCAGGCTCCTGCACCACGCCGCGGCGCCGTCGGCCCGATAGGTGCACAGAGCGGCAGGGCGGTCGGTGACGGTCGCCAGCATCGAGCCGTCGGGGCTCCAGGCGGCCGCCGAGCCCAGCGGGCCCTCCATTGGCGAGTGACGCCCTGAGGAGAAGTCGACGATCACCGCGTGGTCGCCGCTGCGGCCGGCGACGATGCCCGCGCCCCCTGCCACAGGGCGAAAGCCGGAGGGAAGGTCCACGGAGCGCGCTTCTGTGCCTTCAGCCAGCAGCCACCAGACCTCCCGATCGCCGACCAGTTCCCGCGCCAGGACGCGGTCGCCCAGCGGCACCAGGGCACCCCAGAGCCCTTCGGATTCGATCAGGGTGCCGGCTCCGGCGATACGGACTCCGTTGCGGCCTCCGGGGAGGGGGCACCCTGCGGCGACCACCCGGTCGGGGGCCGGCCAGAGCACGAGCCAGTTGCCGGGCCCGAGGTCTCGGTACATCGTTCCGTGCCAGGGGAGCGAGCGCCAGGAGTCCCAGTTGGGGGCTCCCGGTGCGGCCGTGAGCCGTCCCAGGTAGACGTGGCTCGAGGACACCGCGGCGGGGCGCCGGTCGGCGGGGACCGCCTTGGACCCGAGCTGCTCCCCAGTCTGCAGGTCGATCAGGTACATGACCCGGTCGCTGCCCATGTAGGCGAGTGAGGCGTCGAGCGGCGGCCCGAACGGACCCAACTCGATGACACCGGGCACCGTCGAATCGGAGGGGCGGCTGCCGGAGCCGAATGCCAGCAACGCCGCGACGAGGCCCGCAGTCACCACTCCGGCGGCGACGGCAGGGCGCATCCGGGGCCTGCGGAGCTCAGCGTCCATGTCGTGCGGGATCGGGGATCCCTTCCGGCCCGTGCACCTCCTCCAGGAACGGTACCGGGAGCGCGCCGGATCCGTACCATGGTGCGATGCGGCTGATCCCCGGGCCTCCGCCGGAGTCCTTCAGGGCCTCGATGGCGAGCACCTACGACGCCGTTGCCGGGCATCGCGAGCAGATGGGCGAGGCGGCGTGGCGGTGGCCGCTCGCCGAACGGTTCCTGGCCGCGATGCGCGCCGAGGGGAAGCGCACGCTGCTCGAGATCGGCGCCGGGGTCGGATACACGAGCCGCTGGTTTGCCGACCGGGGCGTCGCCGTGGTGGCCACCGACCTGTCGCCCGCTCAGGTGGACCGGTGCCGCGACAAGGGACTCGAGGCCCACGTCAGGGACATGTACCACCTGGGCTTTCCCCCGGAGACCTTCGATGCGCTCTGGTCGATGAACTGTATCCATCACGTGCCCGATGCCGACCTTGCTGCGGTGCTCGGGGGAATGGCGTCGGTGCTGGTCCCCGGGGGACTCGTCTACCTGGGGGTGTGGGGAGGCGTCGATCGGGAGGGCGTGGACGAGGAAGACTTCTACCTGCCTCCTCGGTTCTTCTCGTTCCGCAGCGACGCCACACTCGTGCGGATGGTGGAGGAGGTCTTCGACGTGGAGTCGTTCGAGACGTTCCTGCCGGATGACGAACCCGACGAGGATGGCCTGCACATGCAGTCGATCGTGGCGAGGGCCCGCGCCTAACCGGCCGTGGCCCACCGCCAGGAGGCCCACTCCCATCCGGGGAAGGGGCCGCGGTGCTCGGCATCCGGGAAGACCCGAAGGGTCACCCCGGGGATCCGCTTCACCTTCCACAAGGGCCAGAACCGGTAACCCCCGTCACGGGGGACGACCGTGTCGTTCGCACCGTGCCAATGCAGGGTCGAGGGAACGCGCACGCACGCGTCGATGGCCACGGATCCGGAGCGCAGCGCGGCCGCATCGGCCGCGTCGGGGTGCTCGCAGAGCAGCCGGTACACCATGACCGCTCCCTGGCTCTGTCCGTAGACGGCGACGCGCCGAACGGAAGGCCACTGGGACCGCAGCAGGGCGATCAGGTCGGCGAGGTAGCCGGCGTCGTCGCCGGTCGCCGGGAAGCCGCGGCCGGCGTTCCAGTGCAGCCCCGGCCTGCCGGGCACGGGTGTGCCGTTCGGGTAGACCATGAGGACGCCGTCGCGGGCCGCCCAGCCGTCGAAGGGGAGCTCGTCGGCGAACTCGGCACCCGTGGATCCGGCCGGGTGCAGTGCCACGATCATGGTGGACGGGTCGTCGGAGCCGGGGCGGAGCTCTGGAGGCGGGCGCTCGTCGGACGCCGCCGCGGCCGCAGTGCCGAACAGCGCCGCCAGTGCGGTGAGGGCTGCCATGAGTATCCGGGCCATCGGGTCCTCCAGGGTAGAGCGACGGCAGCGTCTTCGTGGAGACGACCTCGTCTCCGACCGAAACGACCGACTGGGTGGTGTCCGGCGAAACCTCACTGTTCGGTTCAGTTCCGGCGGCGTGCCGCCGATTGAGTCCCATGAATCGTGTGACACGCGCCGTGGCCACCGCCGTCGTGGCTGTGATGCTCGCCGCCTGCTCCGGCGGCGGATCGCCCGAGCCGGCCGCTACCGTGCCGGAAGAACCGCAGACACTCCAGGGTCAGCTTCTCCGAGACGCCCAGGACGTGGCCGGACAGCTGGAGCAGCGCCAAGCCGAGCTCGAGTCGATGCTGCCGTAGCGGCTACGGCGTGGCGTTGTACACGGCTTGGAAGAGATTCCAGGCGGCCGCCCCGAAGTACGGGCTCAGCATCTCGTCGGAGTACTCGGCGCCGCCGGGATCGACCCTCCTGTGGCTGTTCACCCCGTTCACGTAGCTGCCGCCCCGGTAATCGACGATCCACGGACCTCCACTGCAGCCCGGGGTCATGTTGCAGCCGATTCCGGTCACCGGCTGGCCGGCGGTCCCCCAGTCCCACACGTACGCCGAGGATGCCACGCACGTCTCCAGCTTGTGCCCGGTGAACGGCGCCCGCGCCGGCCAGCCGAACGAGTGGTAGTGCTGCACGTTGGAGATGTTGGCCACGAAGCCGAGGCTCCCGACCCGCTGGGAGATCGTCTTCCCGTTCAGCCTGCGGAGCACCGCGCCGCCGAAGTCGAAGTGCGAGTTGCCCTGGTTCACCCACTGGTTGGGCGCGGCGAAGTAGGCGACCTCCCAGACGCCGTAGGGGCAGCCCTTGCCCTGCCCTGCGTTGTTGCACGGCTTGGTGCCGTCGTACGCCGGGATGAAGTACCCGGCTGCCATCCAGCCGGCATTTCCGCCCCCGCCCACGTGCACGCAGTGGCCGGCGGTCCAGATGGCGAAGTTGCCGACCGAGGCCGCCGAGCACTCGCCCATCGTCCCGTCGGGCGCCACCAGGAACAGCTTGCCGACGGCCCGCAGCGGGAACTGCTTGGCCTCGGAGTACCGCAGCCGGAACTGGGTGTACGGGCCTGGATAGTCGTAGCCGATCCGGGCCGACGCCGAAGCATCGAGAGGGGGTGACGCCGCCGCCAGGAACTCGCCCTCGGGCGCCGCGGCCGGTGAGAAACGAGCCGATTCCGCGGGTTCCATCCAGTTGTGGGAGAGCGTTCCCGTCTCGGCCGGTGCCAGCAACTCCAGGGGCTCGGCGTCGGCGAACCGCTCTGCGCTCCACCCCGGGACCCCGGTGGTGATCTCGGCGGACCAGCGCACCCGGTCGAGATCCGCTTCCCCGAGCGGGGCCTGTTCGGCAGGAGCCGCTCCGGCGCCGGCCACGACCACGGCGAACGCCCCCACGAGCACGAGCAGCCGCGCTCTCATGCCTCGCATGATCCCTCCACGTGTGCGGTTGGGGCGAGCCTACGCATCGGTAGCCGGTCGCGTTCGGAGAACTCGCGGGTCTACCAGCCCTGTGCCGCGGCCGCCTCGGTCGTCTCCGCCGCCGCCTCCTCGAAGCCCACCGCCGTGTAGTACATCGCACGGTCGAAGAACAGGACCACTCGGGCGTTGAGGTCGAGCGCCCCGTGGAGGTCCACAGCGGTCTCCAGGAACCCCTCAGAGAGCACGAGCAACCAGAGGTGACGGCGGGTGAGGATCAGCGCCTCGATCACCTCGGAGAGGGCGAAGCCTTCTGCGAAACGCTGCCGACCCAGTGCCGTGTAGTGCTCTGCGATCTCCTGCTTGGTGGTGTCCCTGCAGATCCACTTGCTCAGTTGGCTGTACACCCGGAACACCCGTTGGTAGAGCACGTCGGGGCTGTGGGTGTGGTAGGTCGCGGTCTCGGACCGCCGCTGGACGTCGGCGAGCCAGGCGCGGCTCAATCGGTCGGCGTTGCGCTCGATGATCGTGACGAGTCGTCGGCAGATCGGCTCCATGTGGCCACCTCCTCGGGCACGGCCGCGCCTTCGTCCCCCAATGTACGCGTCCTTGGAAGCTCGCGGCCGGTCAGCAGCCGCTGCGCGCCGCGGAGTCCCGGTCGGCCCGCATCTGCGCTCCCAGCCTGGCTCCCCAGATGGTGGCGGTCGCGGTGATCGCCAACAGGCCGGCTATGAAGAGCGGCTTCCAGACCCAGGGAGCTTCGATCAGGGCCCAGAAGCAGAGCCCGGTGACGATGACGACCGGGACGAGGCACCAGCAGGGGATGAGGAACACGAGAACCTTCTGAAGCCCCTGGGCGAACCGTTCCACGCCACCACCTCCCTCATCTCAACATACGATCCGCCCGCGACGGCGGCAAGGGGAAAAGGACTCAGATGCGATGACCTGGCGAACGGCCCATGATCCGGTAGCGTCACGCGGGGCACGCTCGAGGAGGTTGCGATGACGAGGCAGCAGATAGGCATGATCGTCGGGGGTATCGGGCTGGTGATCCTCGTGGTTTCCCTCGCGGCCGATGCCATCGGGCTGAGCGGCGCAGGATCCGAGGGGATCGGGAACCGGCAGATCATCGGGATCGTCGTCGGTGCGGTGCTGACGCTCGTGGGCCTCGCCGTGGCGTTCCTCCCGACCCGTTCTCCCTGACCGGTCCGGTGACGTCGTGAGCGATCGGATCGAGCGCGTCGCCCTCGTCGGGTACGGCCGCTTTGGGCGCTCCCTGTCGGAGCTCCTCGGCGCAGCGGGGGTATCGGTGCGTGCCTGGGATCCTTACGGGCGGGTTCCGGACGAGGTGCGCGCCGACGGACCGGCCGCCGTGGCGGCCGGGAGCGACGCCGTGGTGCTGGCGGTCCCCGTGCATGCCACCGGCCGGGCCCTCTCCGTTCTTCGCCCTCATCTCACGGCCGCTCACGTGGTGATCGACGTCGGGAGCGTGAAGCACGGTCCAGTGGCGGCGATGGCCGCCACGCTGGGGACCGAGGTCCCCTGGGTGGCCACGCACCCGTTGTTCGGCCCGTCGAGCATCGCTCTCGGGGAGCGGCCCCTCACCGCGGTGGTGTGCCCGAACCCGGTCCACCCGGAGGCGGTGGAACGGGTGATCGACTTGTACGAGAGGATGGGCTGCGACGTCGTCCGCCAGGACGCCGACGATCACGATCGGGCGATGGCCCGCACCCACGCGATCGCCTTCTTCGTTGCCAAGGGGCTGCTCGACATCGGCGGCGGAGGCGATCCGGTCCTCTCGCCTCCCTCGTATCGTGCCATGGCCGAGACCATCAACATGGTGCGCACCGACGCAGGGCACCTCTTCCTGGCGATCGAACAGGAGAATCCCTATGCGTCCGATGCTCGTCAGGAGCTGCTGGATGCGCTCGCCCGGCTGCACCACCGGCTCGAGACCTCGCCGGAGCGAGCCGGTGGGGAAACGCCGGCCGAGTTCGCCATCCCGGACCTGGGTGCGCAGGCACCGGAACTCCGGGCGACCCGCGACCTGATCGACGAGTTGGATGCAGAGCTCGTAGCCCTGCTGGCGCGCCGAGCACAACTGGCCGTCAGGGCAGGGGTCATCAAGACCGAACACGGGAGCGGGTTGCGCGATCCGACCAGGGAGCGATCGCTGCTCGCCGAGCGGATCGCCTGGGCCGAGGAACTCGGCCTTCCCGGCGACGAGGTCGCAGACGTGTTCACCGCCATTCTGCGGTTCTCTCGCACCGTTCAGCAGCGCTGACGGGAACCGGCTCCATAGACTCTGGGTCGATGAGCGCCGTGTGTGCCTCGTGCGGATCGGCCAACCCCGGCGATGCCCGGTTCTGCTCGGCGTGCGGTGTGCCGCTGCGGCCGCCCTGTGCCTCGTGCGGCGCCCGGCCCCCCGCGGACGCCGCGGCCTGCCCGGCCTGCGGGGCCCGCTTCGGGCTCGGACCGGCTCTGCACGAGCGCAAGACGGCGACGATCCTGTACGCGGACCTCGTCGGATCGACCTCGGTCGGGGAGCGGCTCGACGTCGAGGCACATCAGGATCTCATGACGGAGTACTTCTCGGCCATGCGATTCGAGGCCGAGACAACCGGTGGCACGGTGGAGCAGTTCGTCGGAGATGCCGTGCTCGCCGTGTACGGCGTGCCGACCGCCCGTGAGGACGATGCCGATCGTGCCGTGGAGGCGGCGCATCGAATGGTGAACCGGCTGCAGTGGCTCAACTCGACGCGGTTCTCCCGGCACGGCCTCGAGCTCCAGCTGCGGATCGGGATCAACACGGGCGAGGTGGTGACCGCCGGCCCGATCGACGTGGGAGCACTCACCGGCGATGCGCTCAACGTGGCGGCGCGGCTTGCCGGGCACGCCCGCGCCGGCGGGATCCTCGTGTCCGAGACCACGGCGAGAGCGGTACGCGCTCACCGCCTCGCCCCGGCCGGCACCGTCGAGCTGCGAGGTCGGACCCGCCCGGTGGCGACCTTCGAACCGGCCGGCGACGCGTCGACCGAGACTCGCCGGGCCGCTCTCCCGCAAGCTCCGATCATCGGACGTGATCACGAGTTGGCGCTCCTGGCGACCCTGCGGGAACGGGTCGAGAGTGAGCGCGCTCCGCACCTCGTGACGATCTACGGGCCGGCCGGGATCGGGAAGAGCCGTCTCCAGGCCGAGTTCGCCGCGTCGGCCGCCCGGGGCGCTGCGCCGATGCGGGCCCTGTTCGGCAGGTGCCGTCCGTATGGAGAGGACGCGGCGTTCGGAGCGTTCTCCCAGATCCTGGCGATCCTTGCAGGCATTCGCGAGGGAGACCCGGACGATCGCGCAACAGAGTGCATCGGCACCCTGGTCGATCGGCTGGCCGCCGACGGCCTACCTGCGCCGGAGGGAGTGGCCCATGTGCTCGCCTACGCAGCCGGCGTGGGGGCGCGGGGATCTCCGCTCGCGGACCAGCCTGCCCGTCAGGTACGCAGCGCCATCCGCGACGCCTGGCGGTGGCTGCTCAGTGCCGAGGCGGCGCGCAACGGCCTGGTGGTCGTCATCGAGGACCTGCACTGGGCAGACCCGGCGTTCCTCGACATGCTCGAGCACCTGGCCGATCGAGTGGACGGGCCGGTGTTGTTCCTGTGCCCGGCACGGCCGGCCCTCCTGGACACCCGACCCGGGTGGGGAGGTGGCCGGCGAGGGTTCTCCAGCATCGTGCTCGGACCCCTCAGCGAGAACGAAGGGCAGTCCCTCGTGGAGTGGTACGTAGGAGCCGGGTTGTCGGCCGACCTCGGACGCCTGGTGCTCGATCGGGCCGAAGGCAACCCCTACTTCATCGAGGAGATCCTGCGTGGTCTCGCCGACGAGGGGTCGCTGGTGCACGACGACGGGGGCTGGCGCATGGCCGGAGATGTGACCGAGATCCACATCCCACACACCGTTCAGGCGGTGATCGCGGCCCGTATCGACCTCCTCGAATTGGCCGAGAAGCGGGTCCTGCAGTGCGCCGCCGTGGTCGGCCGCACGTTCTGGACGGGTGCCATCGCCCACCTTCTCGGTGTGGCGGCGCCCGAGGTCGAGGAGGCCCTCGACCGGCTGGAGGGACGCGAGCTGGTGCTCGCCGGTCACGACTCGGCCCTCAGCGGGGAGCGGGAGTACCGCTTCAAGCACACCCTGGTGCGGCAGGTCGCCTACGACGGGTTGGCGCGGCGCGACCGGAGCGCGCTCCACCTCGCGGTCGCCGACTGGATCGCAGCCGAGGCAGACGGGGCCCGCCGGGAGATCGCCGGCATCGAGGCCCACCATCTGGCGCTCGCCTACGACGGGATGCGCAGCACCTCGCCCGACGGCGAGGAGATCGATCGGCTGAGGGTGCGGGCGATCGAGGCCCTGTTGTCTGCGTCGGAGTACTCCCGGCGCCGGGTCGCTCTCGGACAGGCGCGCTACTACGCACGGGAGGCACGGCGCTTCGCCGTCGACCCGATCGAGGCATCCCGGGCGGCCGAGGCGCTCGGGGAGGCCTACTTCTACGGCTACGAGGGCGATCCGGCGTGGCGTGCCCTGCGGGAGGCAATCGAGCTACGCCTCGACGGCCCGGCCGGGCCGGATCCGGAGATCGCCCGCCTCTGTGCCCGCGCCCTGCAGCTTCCGGTCCGCTGGCCGGGTGCCATGCAGCAGGTGCCCGAGGAGCTCACCGCCCTGCGGTACCTGTACCTGGGCATGGACCATGCTCCGCCGCGGTCCGAGGAGGCCGTTCGCCTCCTCCTGCACAAGGGCTTCTGGCAGCACGCGTTCCCGCGGCGCGACGGCGAAGGGGCCCCCGACTACCTGGTCACTCCGGAGGAGTCGCTGCGATCTGCCGAACAGGCGGTGAAGGACGCCGCCGAGATGGATCGTCCCGACCTCGAATCGGCGGCCCTCGACGCAGTGACCGCGTACTACATCCCACGCGGCCTCTACTCGGCCGCGTGGCCCGCGACGCGGCGCCGTCTGGATCTGATCGGGGACTTGCACGACCTGTGGGAGATCGGGGACACCTATGCGATGCAGGGATGGCTCGGCTATCACACCGGCGCCTACCGCGAGGCCTTCGAACGCAGCGACGAGGGGTTCGCGCGCACGGTGACGGAAGCCCCGAGCCTTGCGCTGCACTGCCTGAAATGGCGGTGCCTGGCCCGGTTCCGGCTGGGGGACTGGAGGGGAGTCCGCCGCGACCTGGCCATCGCCAGGGACTTGCTGGGCGAGTATCGCGAGGATCCTCCGCATTTCGTCTCTCAAGCGTTCGCGGTCACGGCGCTCGTCCACGAATACCGCGGAGAGCACGTGGCCGCCGACGCGCTGCTCGAGGTGCTCTCGTCTGCGTATGCCCGCCGGCCGGAGGGCGACAGAGACGTCGTGCCGCTCGGGCAATGGGCCGAGTTCGTGGCGCCGGTTCTGGCGAGGAGGGACCGTCTCAAGGAGGCCCGGCGGCTGCTGGCCGCGACGACGTACCGCAGGCGCGGCCGTCTCGGGCTGCTCTTCGAGGCGCGTCTTGAGGTCGCCGCCGAAGGCGAGGAGTGGGACCTCGTGCCTTCCCTGGTCGGCGAGGCACGCGCTATCGCCGCCGAGGGAGGACTGCAGGCGCTGCCGGTTGCCGCGGATCTGCTCGAGGGGCGTGCCCTCCATGCCGGAGGCGACCTGGGACCGGCCATCGAGATCCTCGGGATCGCCGTGGCGGGGTTCGACCGGCTCGAGGCCCGGTGGGATGGGGCACGCGCCCGGGTGGCGCTCGCCACGGCCCTGCTCGATGCCGGGTTCCCGGAACGCGCCCTGACGGCCCTCGCCCCCGCTCTGCCCGTATTCGAGGACCTCGGTGCGAGGCGCGAGCTCGACTCGGCACGAGAGATCGCCGCCGCTGCATCCTGATCGACCTCCACAGCGGCGAATGCGTCGTACCGTGAAGTCGTGAGGAACCGATGACGGGCATCCCGTCGCTGCTGTCGGCCGTGCTGCCCGGGGCCGGCCAGTGGGCCTCGCGGCGGCGGATGGCCGCCGTGCTCTACGCCGCACCCTTCGCCGTCGGCATGGTCGCCGTCGTGCTCCTGGTCCGCCGCGGCCCGGCCGCGCTGGCCGTCCTCGTCCAGCCCCGGTGGCTCTGGTTCGTGGTGGTCGTCAACATCGTGCTGGTGGTGGTCAGGGTGGCGTCGGTGGCGGATGCCTGGCGGGCTGCACCACCGTCGAGTGTTCCTCTGCGCGCCGGCGTCGTGCTCCTCACCGCGGCGATGCTGCTGCCCCATCTGCTGGTGCACCGGCGAGCCGCGGAGGCGATCGGCCTGCTCGACGCGGTGTTCGCCGCCGAGTCGGTCGCCCCGCTCGCGGAACGTGAGGCGGCGCTGCTGGCCGAGGGTGTGCCGCCCGAGCACCTGGGACCCGAGCCGAACCCGGCCGGCCGGCCCGCCGAGCCCTCCGGTCCGACCGAAGACCCCGTCCCCTTCGAGCCGGCGACGACGCCGCCGGTGCCCGTGGCCACCACGACCACGGTCCCGGGGCCGCCGCTGGCGCCCGACGACCGGGCCGCTGCCGCGTACGCGGACCTCCTCGCCGACCTGGAACGAGCCGAAGAGCAGGAGACGATCGATCCCGTCGTGTCCGATGGTCTCCTGGGCGACCGCATCACGATCCTGCTCGCGGGGGGCGACTTCGGACCGGGCCGCCGGGACCTGCGCACCGACGTGATGATCGTCGCCACACTCGACCCGGACGCCGGCACCGCGGCGCTGATCAGCGTGTCCCGCGACCTCGTCGATGCACCTCTTCCGGCAGCCTGGTCGCGTTCGACCACGATGCTCCAGGTTCAGGACTGGCACGAAGGCCGGGCCTACCAGGAGCTCGTCGACGCCGCGGCGGCCGCCGGTGTCGATCCACCGCCTCGGCCCGAGTTTGTGCCGTGCGACTGCTTCGCCGACCGCATCAACTACCTGCACGTGCTCACCGCCACCTGGGTGCGCACCTTCCCCGAGGCTCCCGATCCGGGGATGGAGGCGGTCCGGCAGACGCTCGAGGTCCTGCTGGGGATCCCGATCGACCACTACGCGCTGGTGGACTTCGCCGGGTTCGTCGATCTCGTCGATGCGCTGGGCGGTATCGACGTCACCGTGACCGAGTCCATGGACGTGGGCTTCTCTCCGGCGAAGGAGGGCGAGGACCCGGTGACGGTCACCGTCGAGCCGGGCCTGCACCACTTCGACGGTCGCACCGCGCTCGCCGATCGCATCAAGCTCGAAGACGCCGAGGTCGTGG
>CAYXHU010000010.1:0-12831 GCA_964464675.1 uncultured Acidimicrobiia bacterium | reverse complement strand
AGCATCGCCAGGGCCTCGTCGCGGGTGAGGCGATCGGGACGGTGTTCCATGGCGGGGCGATCCTTCTCGACGGATCCGCCGACGTTAGTCCTCCGGTTCCGATGCCATGTCGGCGGCTTCCACCTGCGCTGCGAACCCGTCGAGCTCCGAGGCGGTGGGCTCGTGCGTCCACACCTGCACACCGGACAGCAGGTCTGCGTACCGGCCGACCTGCTCGGGCGACACGACCACCCTGATGGGCACATCCTCTGCAAGCAGGGCGCGATACCGCTTCAGGATCGTGCGGTGGTAGGGACGCTCCAGGTCGAGCTTGAAGATCACCCCGTGCGCCGAGTCGAAGAGCTCGCAGGAGCCATCTTCGATCAGCGGGCACGCCCCCTCCGGCGGCCCGTGGCACACCAGGACCGGATGGCCGAACCGGCCCAGCAGGTCGGCGTCGAACGCCGCCCCGTCGGGCGACACGTCGAGGATGACCCCCTCCTGCTCATCTGCCATGCGCCTTCACCTCGTGCGTCGACCGACAGCGTAATCGGCGGGTCCCGGTCAGCGTTCCTCGAAGAGCTCCTGCAGCAGGGCGCGCACCGCGTCGGGGATCCCAGACTCCACCGGGCGGGGAGAGAAGCCCAGTTCGTCCCTCGCCGGACCGTCGTCTCCCAGGTAGGTGGCGCCGGAGACGGCACGAATCCGGTCGGCAGGGCCCCGCAGCGGCGGGACCACGATCCCGAGGCCTGCGAGCAGTGCAGCGAGCGGCCGGAGCGCCCTGCCGGGCACGGGAAACGGGCCCCGTCGCTTCCCCACCAGGCGTCCGATGATCACCAGGATCTCCCGCAGCGTGTGGGCGGGGCCTCCGACCACGTACGTCCTCCCCGGCGCCCCGTGCTGCATCGCCAGGTAGTGCACGTCGGCGACGTCTTCGACGTGTCCCCAGCAGAATGCCGATCCGGTCGGCACGACCGGCGCCCTCCCGAGCACGTACCGGGTGAACCGCCGGCCCATCGCCGACGGGTCGCCCGGCCCGTAGACGACGCCCGGTTGCAGCACGATCAGCGGCATTCGGGCCGCGATCAGTGGTGCGATCACCTCCGTCCGCGCCCGGTACTTCGACCGGTCGTAGGCGGTGAGCAGCCGGCCCTGGAAGCCCGGGCCGGCGACCCGGCCCCTGGTGTCGCCGTACGAGGCCAGCGACCCGGTGTACACCGTCCTCGGCACTCCGACCGAACGGGCGACCTCGAGCACGTTGCGAGCCCCGTCCACGTTCACGCGCTCCACCAGCGAGCGGTGCCGCTCGCCCACCGCGTGCCATTCCGCAGCGTGGAAGACACCGTGGGCGCCGCGCATCCCGCGGCGAATCGATTCGCGATCCAGGATCGAGCCCAGGTGGGGGCGAACCCCGTATCCGGCCAGGGCCCGGCCTCGCTCCTCGTCCGACACCAGCGCCACGACCTCGTGCCCCTCGGCCAGCAGGCGGGCGGTCAGGTAGCCGCCCAGGAACCCCGTCGCGCCGGTCACGAAATACCGCATCGCAGGAATCCTACGGGCGGGCGGATCCTCACCACGGCTACGCTCCCGGGCCATGCCGGGCCGCCACAGAGATGCCGACGACGCAGCCCTGCGCGCCGACATCCGCCGCCTCGGCGGGATGCTCGGAGACACCCTGGTCCGCCAGGCAGGGCCCGGGGTGCTGGAACTGGTCGAGCAGGTGAGGGCGCTGTCCAAGGCGGTGCGGGACGGCCGGGACCCGACCGCCGCCGCCGAACTCGACGCCCTGCTGGCCGACGCCGACATCGCCACGCTCACGACGCTCGTGCGGGCCTTCACCGCGTACTTCTACCTGGCGAACGTCGCCGAACAGGTCCATCGCGTGGATGTGCTCACCTCCCGGAGCAGGCGAACCGCGGGATGGCTCGAAGCAACCGTCAACCGCGTCCTCGACGCAGGCCTGGCGCCCGGAGAGATCGCCGAAGTCGTCGCCCGCCTGGAGTTGCGGCCCGTGCTGACCGCGCACCCGACCGAGGCGGCGCGCCGCTCGATCCTCGTCAAGCTCGCCGAGATCGCAGGCTTGCTGGAACGCCGCGGCGATCCCAGGTGCCCGGATGCCGAGATCGTCCGGATCGATGGGCGCGTCGCCGAGCTCATCGAACTGCTGTGGCAGACCGACGAGCTGCGCCACGATCGCCCGACACCGCTCGACGAGGCCCAGAGCGTGCTCTACTACCTCGAGTCGATCGCCGCGCACGTGTTCGACGGCGTCGGCGACCTCGTCGACTCCGAGCTGGCCCGCCTCGGGCATCGTCCTCCGCCCACCGCTGCCCCAATCCGGTTCGGGACCTGGGTCGGCGGGGACCGGGACGGCAACCCGAACGTCACCCCCGGCCTGACCCTCGAGGTGCTGGCGCTCAACCACGATCACGGGTTGCGCGGGATCATCGCGGCCGTCGAACAGCTGTCGTTCGAGCTGTCGCCCTCCACCCGGGTGGTGGAGATCTCCCCGGCACTGTCGGCCTCTCTGGTCGCGGAGCGTGCCGCGCTGCCCGCCACCCATGCCCGGTTCGCCCGGCGCAACGCTCTCGAGCCCTACCGGCTGAAGTGTGCCTACGTTCGCGACCGCCTGGTGAACACCCGCCGTCGGATCGCCGAGGGATCCCGACAGGGCGCCGACTACGGGTCGCCGGCCGAGCTCGTCGCCGATCTCATGCTGATGCACGACTCCCTCGAGGCCAATCGGGGCGCCCTCACGGCCCGCGGCCCCCTCACCCGGCTGATCCGCCGGGTCGCCGCGTTCGGGTTCGGGCTGGCGGCGATGGATGTGCGGGAGCACGCCGCGAGTCACCATGCCCTGCTCGCCGAGCTCTACGACAAGGTCGGGGAGCTCCGCGGGCCGTATGCCTCGCTGACTCGCGAGGAGCGCCGCGAGGTGTTGTCCGCCGAGCTGGCGGGGCGAAGGCCGCTGACCGGAGCCAGGCCGGAGCTCGGTGAACGTGCTGCGGCGACGGCCGCGGTGTTCGCCACGATCGCCGCCGCTCTCGACCGGTTCGGCGACGAGGCGGTCCAGTCGTACGTGGTGTCGGAGACGCGTGGTGCCGACGACGTGCTGGCCGTGGCGGTCCTCGCGAGAGACGCCGGCCTGATCGACCTTGGCGGCGGCGTGGCCCGCCTCGACATCGTCCCGCTGTTCGAGACCACGAACGAGGTTGAGCACGCCGGGGACATCCTCGACGACCTGCTCTCCGACCCCGGCTACCGCCGAGTGGTGGCGCTCCGGGGCGACCTCCAGGAGGTGATGCTCGGGTACTCGGACTCGAGCAAGCACGGCGGGATCGCCGCCTCCCAGTGGGGGCTCTACAGGGCGGCACGCGAGCTGCGGGCCTCGGCCCGGCGCCACGGGGTGCGGCTCAGGTTCTTCCACGGCAGAGGGGGCACGATCGGCCGAGGCGGCGGACCGACAAACGAGGCGATCCTCGCCCAGCCGTTCGGCACGGTGGACGCCACCCTCAAGGTGACCGAACAGGGTGAGGTCATCTCCGACAAGTACTCGCTGCCCGAGCTGGCACACCGAAACCTGGAGCTCGCGCTCGCCGCGGTGCTGGAGGGCTCCCTGCTGCACCGGGTGCCCCGCCGGGACGAAGCGACCCTGGAACGGTGGTTCGCGGCGATGGACACCCTGTCCGGTGCCGCCTACTCGGCGTACCGGTCGCTGGTCGAGCACCCCGGGCTGCTCGACTACTTCCGAGCCTCGACCCCCTTCGAAGAGCTCGCCGCCATGAACATCGGGTCCCGTCCGGCGAGACGACCCGACTCCGGGGACGGGCTGGATTCGATTCGGGCGATCCCGTGGGTGTTCGGGTGGACCCAGTCCCGCCAGGTCGTGCCCGGCTGGTTCGGGGTGGGATCCGGCCTGGAGGCGGTCCGCCGGGCAGGGCAGTGGCCGACCGTCACGGAGATGCACGGGCAGTGGTCGTTCTTCAGGACGTTCATCGCCAACGTGGAGATGACGCTCGCCAAAGCCGACCTGTCGGTGGCCGAACGCTACGTGCGCCACCTGGTCGATCCGCCTCTCCGGCCGGTGTTCGAGATCATCGAAGCCGAGTACCGGCGCACGGCGGCTGCCGTCCTCGAGGTGACCGGCTCCGACGCCCTGCTGGCCGCCCATCCGATGCTGGCGCGGACCCTGTCGATCCGGGACGCCTACCTGTACCCGCTCAACGTGATCCAGGTGGCCCTCCTGGAACGGGCCAGGGCGGCCCCCGGACCGGATGCAGACCTGGAACGGGCGCTGCTGCTCTCGGTCAACGGCATCGCCACCGGGTTGCGCAACACCGGCTGAGGATCACCCGACGAGGGCGGCCAGCACCAGACCGTCGATCTGATCGACGAGCGCCGCCCCCGCGGCGAGCAGCGGACCGGCTTCCCCGGGGCTGCGAGCCACCCCCACGACGCGCATCCCCGCCATCGCCGCTGCGGCCGCCCCCGGCCCGCTGTCCTCGATGGCCAGGCATTGCGACGGATCGACCCGGAGATGCCGGGCGACCTCGAGGTAGACGTCGGGCGCCGGTTTCCCATGATCGACCTCGTCGCCTGCCACGGTCACGTGGAATCGACCGCTCAGCCCGGCGAACTCCAAGGTGAGGTCGAGCCGCTCCCGCGGGCTCGACGACGCCAGCCCGAGGGGCACACCGCGCAGGGACAGCTCCTCGACGGCCGCGATCGCATCCTCGAACCGCCGCAGGCCGGCCTCGAAGGATGCACGCAGCGCGTCCATCAGCATCGGCCACACCTCCTCGGGAGGAGGAACGGGCCCCAGGTGTTCGAGGTGCTCCCTGGTGGGGAGGAACCCCAGACCTGTGCAGGTTGCGATGTCGGCGGCCGTGGCCGGGTGGCCGAGAGGACCGAGCACGGCCAGCCAGGCGGCCTGTGAGTGGGGCTCGGAATCGACGAGGACCCCGTCGCAGTCGAAGACGACCGCTCGGATCACTTCAGCCTCCGGCTCTCTCACGGATCATCGACGAAACCAACTTGGGGTCGGCCTTCCCGCCCGTCGATCGCATCACCAGGCCGACCAGGAAGCCGAGGATCCGTTCTTCGCCTCCGGCCAGCCTGCTCAGCTCCTCGGGATGCTCGGAGAGGACGGCGTCCACGGCTGCGGCGATGGCGCCCGAGTCGGAGATCTGCAGGAGATCGCGCGACTCCGCCACCGCCCGGGGCGAGCCCTCGCCGTCGAGCACGCCGGCCAGGATCTCCTTGGCTGCGGTCGCCGACACGTC
This sequence comes from uncultured Acidimicrobiia bacterium, assembly GCA_964464675.1. Taxonomy (GTDB): domain Bacteria; phylum Actinomycetota; class Acidimicrobiia; order Spongiisociales; family UBA11373; genus CAYXHU01. The sequence continues at coordinate 7,570 of CAYXHU010000010.1, read as the reverse complement.
CCCGGCGTCGATCATGGTGAGCAGCTCGGCGAGGGCGGCACCGTCGAGAGGAGTGCCGGCCACGTCGGCGCCGAGCCGCCGCAACGCCGCCGTCACCTCGCCCGTGAGCCAGGTGGCCGCCTTTGCGGCGTCCGCCCCGGCGGCCACGGCGTCCTCGAGCACGGCCCCGTATCCCTCGGTCGCCACCACGATGCGGGCCGCTCCGGCGTCGACGCCGAGTTCCCGGTAGCGGGATCGACGGGCCGCCGGCAGCTCGGGCAGCCCGCCCAGCAGCAGATCCCGGTGCTCGTCGTCGACGGCCACCGGGACCAGGTCGGGCTCCGGGAAGTATCGGTAATCCGACGACTCCTCTTTGCTCCGTCCCGGCTCGGTGCGTCCTGCCTCCTCGTCCCAATGCCGGGTCTCCTGGAGGACCTCCGCTCCCGAGTCGAGCAGGGAGCTCTGCCTCTCGATCTCGTGCGCCAGGGCCCGCTGCAGCGACCGCAGCGAGTTCATGTTCTTGACCTCGACCTTCACGCCGAATGCCTCGGCGCCCTCCGGCCGCAGCGACACGTTGGCGTCGAACCGCAGGCTCCCTTCCTCCAACCGGGCGTCGCTGATCCCCAATGCGAGTACCAGGCCGCGCAACTCCTCGCCGTAGGCCCTGGCCTCCTCGGGGGTCCTGAGATCGGGCTCCGTCACGACCTCCATGAGTGGCACGCCGGCTCGGTTGAAGTCGAGGAGGGCGTACTCGGCGCCGTGGATCCTCCCGCTGACCCCCACGTGGGTGCTCTTTCCGGTGTCTTCTTCGAGGTGGACCCGGTTGATCCCCACACGGCGCACCGCGCCGTCCACCTCGAGGTCGATATGCCCGCCCGTGCAGAGCGGGAGGTCGTACTGGGATATCTGGTAATTCTTGGGCATGTCGGCGTAGAAGTAGTTCTTGCGGTGGAACACCGACCTCGGGGAGACCTCGCAGCCAAGCGCCAGGCCGAGCGACACCGTCATGTCTATCGCCCGCTGGTTGGGGACCGGCAGCGACCCGGGCAGGCCCAGACACACCGGGCAGACCCGGGTGTTGGGCTCTGCTCCGAACTCCACGGCGCAGCCGCAGAACATCTTGGAGCGGGTGCGCAACTCCACGTGCGTCTCGATCCCGATCACGGCCTCGTAGCTCATCCCAGGGCCTCGAGCATTCCCGGGCGCGCCCCGAACCCGGCGAGGCGCTCGACGGCCGCGGCAACCCTGACCATGACTTGCTCGCCCAGCGCCGGGGCCTGAACCTGGACGCCGATCGGAAGGCCCCTCTCGTCGAGCCCCACCGGCACCGACACAGCGGGGTCGCCGATGAGGTTCGTCGGGATCGTGCACACGTCGGCCAGGTACATGGACAGCGGATCGTCCACTCGCTCTCCGATCGGGAACGCGGTGGTCGGACTGGTCGGCGAGAGCAGCACGTCCACCTCCCGGTAGGCGGCGTGCACGTCCCGGATCACCATCGTCCGGATCCGCTGCGCCTGCCCGTAGAACGCGTCGTAGTACCCGGCGGAGAGGGCGTAGGTGCCCAGCAGGATCCGCCTGGTCACCTCGGGCCCGAAGCCGTCGCTGCGCGTGGCGGCCATCATCTCCTCGACGGTGGCCCCCTGCAGCCTCGGCCCGTACCGGACGCCGTCGAACCTGGCGAGGTTCGCGGAGCATTCCGCCGGGGCGATGAGGTAGTAGGCGCTCAACGCGTAGTCGAGTGCCGGCAGCGACACGTCGCTCACCACCGCCCCGGCGCCTTCGAGGCGCTCTGCGGCCGCTGCGACGGCATCCCGCACCTCCGGGTCGATGCCGTCGCCCATGAGCTCGGAGACGAGCCCGATCCTCAGCCCGGCGACGTCTCCGTCCAGTCCCGAGCGGACCTCGGGCGGAGTGCCGCGATAGGAGGTGGCGTCTGCCGGATCGTGCCCGGCGATCGCCTCGAAGAGCGTCACCGCGTCGGCGACGGTCCTGGCGAACGGGCCGATCTGGTCGAGCGACGAGGCGAAGGCGATCAACCCGTACCTGCTCACGAGGCCGTAGGTCGGCTTGAGCCCGACCAGCCCGCACATCGAGGCGGGCTGGCGAATCGAGCCTCCGGTGTCCGACCCGAGCGACCCCAGTGCCGAGCCGACCGCCACGACCACCGCCGACCCTCCCGACGAGCCGCCCGGGACCCGATCGGTGTCCCACGGGTTCCTGGTGGGCCCGTACGCCGAGTTCTCGGTGGACGAGCCCATGGCGAACTCGTCCATGTTGGTCTTGCCGACGATCACCGCCCCGGCCTCTCGCAGCCGGCCGACCGCGGTGGCGTCGTAGGGAGGCAGGTAACCGGCCAGGATCCTGGAACCGGCGGTCGTCTCGACCCCCCTCGTGACCATGTTGTCCTTCACGGCGATGGGGATCCCGTGGAGCAGGCCCCGGTCGCGGCCCGCGGCCAGATCGTCGTCCGCGGCGACGGCCGCCGCCCGGGCGCCCTCTGCGTCGAGCGTCAGGTAGGCGTGCAGCTCCCCCTCGGTCACCGCCGCCCGCCGCAGCACTGCGTCGAGCAGATCGGCGGCGCGCACCTCGCCGGAACGGAGAGCCGCCCCCGCCGCGGCGATCGTGAGATCGGCGGGGTCGCTCACTGCTCCTCCAGGAAGGGAGGTACCCGGAAGTAGGGGCCCTCGCGGTCGGGAGCCTGCGACAGCACCTCGTCGCGATCGAGGGATTCCCGCACCTCGTCGGGCCGGTGGGCGTTCACCATCGGAAGGGGATGCGACGTCGGCTCCACGTCGGCGGCGGCGGCTTCCTGGACGCGCGCCGCGTGCTCGAGGATGTCTCCCAGCTGCGCCCCGTACCGCTCGAACTCCTCCGGGGTCAGGGAGATTCGGGCGAGTCGCGCCACCTTGGCGATGTCGATCTCCACCGGCACGGGCGGCATGGTACCGCCCTCAATCCGGGGTCCGGACCCGCCGATACCGCCGGAGGTCGGAGGAGATGCCGGTGTGAGCGACTCGCCATCCAGCAGGACCGAACGCGCCGCTCGGCGACGACGCGGCTTCGCGGCCGCGCTCACCACGGCCCTGCTCGTCGGCGCCCCGGTGGCCTCGGCGCTGGTCGCGGTGCGCAGTCACGTCCGGGTGGACGTTCCGGTGCGCGACCCGCTGATCGAGTTCTACGACTATGCGACCGGCGCGCCGGTCGCGTGGACGTCGAGTACGGACTTCGAGGCCGGCACGCTGGTTTCGCTCGACGCCTCCGGAGACGCCCTGGTCCTCGCCGGCGGGGCCGGGCCTCCGTGGTGGGACGCCGACTGGACCGGACGGGGGTGTTACACGATCGACCATGCCGCTCCGGGCGCCTCCTCTGTCACCGAGTACCCGGTGCGAATCGAACTGGACACCGCCGCGCTGATCACCGGAGGCGAGATGCTGGCCGACGGCGCCGACCTGCGAGCCGTCTCGGACACGGCCGTCGAACTGCCGCTGTGGCTCGAAGGCCCGGCCGGTGCTGCCGATGCGGAGGTATGGGTGCAGGTGGACACCGTCCCCGCGGGAGGGACCGCCGGGTTCTGCCTGTACTGGGGGAACCCGTCGGCTTCCCCGGTCTCCGATGCCGCCGCCGTGTTCACCTATTCCACCGAGAAGCCGCTGTACGTCACCGTCACCGACCGCAACATCACGGCCACCGCGTTCACGGTCGTGAGCCTCGTCAAGGGCAACCGGATCACCAACGGGATCTCCACCTCGCCGACCCGCAACGAGGGGTCCTCCCACACGTTCCCCGCCGGTGAGCAGTCGGCGGCGACGGTCTTCTCGGCCCTCGGGCCGGTGACCTCGCGTGGCGTCGGCAACGGTCAGGACACCCTGGTTCCGATCTCGTGGTCGGCCACCGAGTTCGTCGTCCCCACCCAGCGGGGCACACAGCGCTTCTCGGTGCACGCTCCGTTCGCCGACGCCAGCGTCGTCATCTTCGACGGCAAGGCGCTTCGGGCCGGGCCGTTCACCGTGCCGGCCGGCACCACGACATCCCTCGACGCCGACGTCACCGGCTCCAACGCCGGCATCGTGGTGAGCACCGTGCCGGTGCTGCTCTTCCACACCGCCGGGAGCAACGACGCCTTCGCCGTGCCGCCCCCGAGCACCGATCCCCTCTACGGGGTGCGCTCCACGAACGCCAAGGTCGGTTTCGTGGCCACCACGTCGGGTGTGGTGACCCGCTCGAACGGAGGCACGATCACCTTCACCGGGTGGCCCCGGGGCAGCGCGGCCACATCGTCGGGCGGAGGAGCCCAGGGCGGCGGGCCCGGCGACGGGTTCCGCATCGCCGCCGACCGGCCGATCGTCGCCGTCCAGCAGGCGGATGGGGACGGCACCGAGAGCAGCGTGTTCCTGCCGGAGCGAGAACTCGGCTCCGCCTACTACCTGCCCACCGGTGCCGAGTACCTCTCGGTCGTGTGCCCCGAGACCGGGATCACGGTGCGGGTCGATCCACCGGGAGGCGGACCCTCCGGCAGGCCGACCGACCTGGTCTGCGCCGGGCCGCCGGGTGGGCCGGGATGGGCCCGCCACAGCGCCGGGGTGGCCGCCGAGACCTGGGTATACACGCCGGGCGGGGAGCCCTTCTACGCCTACTACGAGGACGACTCGTACAACGGCGAGGCCAACCTGCTCGGGCTCAAGCAGGGACGCCAGTACACCTGGCCGGAGCCGGCGGTGACCCCGGCTCCCGACGGCGGGTACGCACCCGCCGGCACGTGGGAGAGCGCCACCCTCGACACCGGAGATGCGGGAGTGTTCGGCACCCTGGCCTTCACCGCAGACATGCCACCCGGGACCACCGTCCGGGTCCGGGTGGCCACCGCCGCTACCGACCCCCCGACGGTGTTCGTCGGGCCGGACGGCACCGCCGCCACCTGGTACGACGGCGCCGAGCAGGCGCTCGCCGCCGTCCACGACGGGGACCGCTACCTGCGGGTGCGAACCGAGCTGGCCACCGGCGACCCGGGGGTGACGCCCCGCCTCGACGACCTCACGATCACCCACAGCCTCACCCGGTTCGTCCACGACGCAGGCGAACCCGACGTCGCCGCCGTCACAGGAACGGTCGGATCGGCCGGACGGCACTGGATCGCCCGCGTGCGCACCAGCGCGCCCGCACTCGCCGGCAGCAGCGCCACGGTGTCGCTCGACTCGGTCACCGGACTGTCGTTCCTGGCGCTCGCCGAGATCTCCACGACGCCGCCCCCGGCGCCGGCGGTGAGGATCTCGTCCGGCGTCGTCGTCCTGTCGTCCGGCCCGCCGGTGGCCTTCGACGCCGCCTCTCCCCACTCCATCGTGCTCGACGAGCAGATCACCGGACCGGCGGCGATCACCGTCGTGTGGAGGCTCGATGCGGCCTCGTCCGGCACCCCGGTCGTCGAACGCCTGCTGCGCATCGAGGTGGCCCCGTGAGGCGCGACTACACCCGCCTGGTGGGCGCTTCGGCCGGGGCGGCGCTGCTGGCCGTCGCCGCCAAGCTGAGCGGGATCATCACCGTCGCCAACCTGCAGGGTGCCGCGCTCCGGCCCCGGATCGCCCACGGGTGGCTTCCCTACCTCGACATCGTGGCGGACCGGGCCGTCTTCACCCAGGTCGTCACCCTGTCCACGGCGGCGATGGCGGCTGTGGCCCTCCTCCGGCTGCTCCCGGCCGCGTTGCGGGGGGGCGGTGACCCGGACCTGGTGGCGGGCCGACTCCTCGGCGTCGCCGTGGCCGCCGAGACCCTCGGCCTGGAGTACGTTCGCCACCTCCTCGACGGCCCGGTGCTGGCGTGGCCCGGAGCGGCGCTCGTCCTCGCCGCGCTGGGCGCCGGGGCCGGCGCCGGGGCGATCGCCGTGATCCGTTCCCAGAACCCGGCGGCCCCGACTGCAGCACGACCCGATAGACCGGCGATCCCCCACCCGCGACGGGAGCCGCCCCTGGTACCGACCGCCCTGATCTCACTGCCCTCCGATCCGTTCGGCTGGGACCGAAACGAGGCGGGACTCGAGGACGACGGCGTCCCCGACGCCATTCCGGCTCGCAGTGACTAGTCACCTTGGACTCGTCCAGATGGCACTCAACCCGACCCCCGGGCGCGCCGAAACGCCCGGAACTCCAACTGGAAAGGTCAACAGTCCATGAAACGGATCAACCGGCGCTGGGCGGTCGCCATCATTGCGGTTCTCCTCGTGGCCGCCCCTGCCGCAGCATCGGTCATCACGCAGAACTTCCTGCGGGCCGACGTGACCACGGCCGAAGCGTGCTTCCACAAGGTGGAAGGCGACGACGCCGCCGACTTCGGGAACGCGGCGTTCAACCCCTACGCCGACGTCGACCTGACGACCACGATCACCAACCCGACCACCGGGGTGACCCTCCTCCAAGAGACGGTCACGGTGATCGGCTATGAGGGCGACCGGATCACCTACACCGACGTGGTGCGCTACGTCAACGACTGCGACTACGACATCAGCCTCCGCCTCGTCGTCGAGGACGACCCGGCCGGCAACACCGGCTTCACGGCCGCCGAATGGACCGACAAGGCGCTCAGCATCTACCTGTCGCTGGCGGCCGGGGTGGACGGCGACTTCGACGACCCCGCCAAGTGGGACGGCTCGCCGATCGTGATCGCCAAGAACGACGCGAGCCCGACCTCGGCCGAGACCGGGACGGTGACGGTCGCCGCAGGCTCCTCGGTGCAGTCGGCCTTCGTCATCGAGGTCGACGACCAGGGCGGCTCCTTCTCCTCGACGACGGGGACGCTCCGGTATACCGCCGAGGCGACCGCCATCCCATAGCCGCGCTCATTCCCGCCTCGCCGCCGGCCCATCCGGCGGCGAGGCGCGTCAGGCCTCGAGCAGGAAACGGCGCAAGGCGGCGTGGACCGCCTCGAGGTCGTCGATCGCCACCGACTCGTCGGGCCGATGGGCGAGCGCCGTCTCCCCCGGCCCGAAGTTGACCGCAGGGATCCCCCGGGCGGTGAGCCTGGCCACGTCCGTCCAAGCCTGCTTGGCGGCCCGGGGCAGTCCGCTCACCCGCTGGAGCCGCTCCAGATGCGGGTCGCCCGAGGGAATCGGCGCCGCCGGGGCGCGGTCGACGATCGTCACCTCGTCGGCCGCCGCCGCGATCGCCCGCACCCGGACCTCCGCCTCCTCCAGCGTGAGGCTCGGTGGGAACCGGTAGTTGAGGTTGAGGTCGAACCGGGATGGGATCACGTTGCGGGCCAGGCCGGCGTGCGCGGTGGTGATCGTCGCCGTCTCCTTGAACTCGAGCCCGTCGACGATCACCGGAACCGGCTCGCGCCGGTGCAGTTCGGCGAGGAACTCGCCGGCCTTGGAGACCGCGTTCTCCCCGAGCCAAGGGCGGGCGCTGTGAGCCGAGCGGCCCAGGAAGGTCACGGTGGCGTTGATGGCGCCCTGGCAGCCCAGCTGGATCTGCCGGTCCGATGGCTCGAGTACGACCGCGAACCGGGCATCCTCCAGCCACGGAACCGCGTGGAGCACGTCCTCGAGGCCGTTCTCGTCGGCCGGGCCCTCCTCACGGTCGTAGAAGACGGCGGCGACCGA